>DAOUWT010000062.1 GCA_030666985.1 Chloroflexota bacterium | reverse complement strand
TCTGCTGATTCCCAGGCGAACTGCGCTCCCTCGAAGCCATTGGCCGCCGCTTTGCGCCGCGCTCCTGGCAGGGTGTGGTAACGGTACATGAGCATATTACGCGCCAACTCAGGATGAGTAAATGTAAAAAATGGCAGCACGAAAATTTCATTGTCCCAGAAAACGTGACCTCGGTACCCGAACCCGCTCAACGTTTTGGCCGGGATGCTGCTGTACTCGTTATTCGTCGGCGCGGCGCATCGCACCTGGAAGAGCGCGTGCCGGATGGATAATTGGGCTTCATGGTCGCCTTCAATGATCACATCGCTGACATCCCAGAATTTTGCCCAGGCGGCCTCATTGGCCTTACTCAGCGTGGCGTAGCCCCCAAGGGCGGCAGCCTCCACTTTTGCTTGGGCCGCATGCAGGGGATTGTCATTATCGTGCGAAGTGTAAATGGCAATGATTTTATCTATGGTCAATATCTGGCCAGCCTCAACTTGGAGGGTGAGGGCGCTTCCAGGGCAGCCGGGGCAATCGCATCCCGTTGGGCGGGCTTCTTTGTTATTTGCCATTAGACGGGCGCTCATTGCTAATGTTTTCTCTGTGTGGCGGGTGCGTACTACTAGGTCGGCTTTCTCGTCCGTGCTGTGCTGGGATTCTAGGTTCCAGTGCAGCCGGCCCTCGTTTTCTACGCGGCTGTCAAGTATGGCACGCACTTTTATCTCGACATCACCGTTCAGGGGCGTCACCTCCACGTGTTCGACGAGGATATGCTCGTCGTCTAGGCTGGCAAAACGTTCGAAAGCCAACTCAACGGCGTCACCATCTGGGGTAGTCCAGCATAAGCGGCGGTGGAGTTTCCCCGCGCGCAGGTCCAAGTAACGGACATAGTTGGTAATGTGGTTTTCCTGCATATCGAAACGATGCCCGTTTATCCAGATTTCCAGCGCGGTCCAGTCGGGGGCATTGGCTAGCTCAGTGAAACAGACTGGCGCGTCATCCCACATTCTGTGTACCAGCGTGGCCTGGCTATCACCAGGGTGGCGCTCCTCGAAAGTGCCGCGTGTGCTCAAATAGCCGTTGCCCAGGGTGAAAATAGTCTCGTGATGGTTTTGATTGGCGGGGGCAAAGACAGGTTCGGTCACGCGCCAGGTGGCTGCCTGTGAGAGATTGTCAATATCAGAAAATGCTGCATGAATGTGTTTTTGCATGGTTGTAATCCTTGATTTTACTTGGCTGAATAGCTCAGTAATCCTTTTGTAGTTGGCACTCCATCTGTACTTAACTCTGGAGTCCGAAAGTTCACGGTGTACGGTGTGTGCCCATTTGGTATACACCCATCTGGTGTGCTTTCGCTTACCCTTGTTGTAAGCTAGCTTCCAGATTCCAAACTCTTTTGGCGGGTAATTGCCGAAGGACTTGGTAGTGAAACGATCTTATGCCTTATTATACTATCCGCATAGTGTTTTCTTAGGAATTGTGAGTAACCGTTCACCCCGAAACGTTCGGCTGAATTCGTGCCGAAACCTAGCGGCAGTTTGAACAGAACGCGGATGACGCAGATGAACGTGGATTTTTTTCACCACAAAGGCGCAAAGGCCACAAAGAAACTCTTTTGTGGACACAAAGAAAAACTTGTTGTGGGAGGAAAGGGAGTATCTCGCACGATGCCCTGTTTTCCTGTTTCCCTAGTCGCTGATTCTTAATCCCCAATATGCGGTATAATCTAAACAACCACCCACCACAAACGAGGAATCTTATGCCCTACGAAACACCTCATATTCTGCACGACAAGCCCTTGGGGGACGATGAAAAGGCGCATTTTCATTTTGATAAATTTGCCATTACTCTGGCGCGTTTGGCTGCTAGTACGGATACCGATACGCCCGTGACCGTGGGAATCAGCGGCCCCTGGGGAGCGGGGAAGACCACGCTGCTGAGGCGCACTAAATCTTTGCTGGATGACGGGGATGGGCAGCAGCTTTTTGCTAACGACTCTGACCAAGAAAAATTCCGAGAGTGCAAAACGGTTTGGTTCGACGCCTGGAAATACGACGATGAAGATGGCTTGCTGGTCGCCTTGGTGCGCGTCATTCTGAACGCCATGAGAGACGATGGCCTATTGAATAAGTTCAAAGCGGCCTGGGAAAACCCCGAAGAGGATGAAGTTGATTTTGTTAGCATGTTCATCAACGCTTTCCAATTCACATTTGGAGGTCTTAGCTTTCAACTTGATCCTCAAGCGCACACCACGGAATCCCCGTTCAAGGGCAAAGCGGCTTTTTTTGACCATTTTGACGAGGCTTTTGAGAGTTTATTAAATACTTGGGTGGGAGATGAAGGTGCCCTAGTAGTTTTCATTGACGACCTAGACCGCTGCCTGCCGGAGAAAGTAGTGCAGGTTTTGGAGGCCGTGAAACTCTTTTTAGATAAACCCGGATGCGTCTTTATGCTGGGAGCGGATTTACGCCAAGTTCAGAAAGCTGTGCTGGTGCATTATGAAGACACAGAATTGATGAACTTAACCGAGGCCAGAGATTATCTTGAAAAGATCATTCAATTGCGCTTCGAGATTCCTCCTGTGCAAAAAAATAAGATGCAAGCTCTATTGGATGAGAAAGGTGTTTTAGTTGCGGATTGGGGCGAAAGCTGGCGCACCCTGATAACCGGAGCCGAGGTCAACCCCCGCAAGGTAAAGACCTTTGTCAATGACCTGAATTTGCAGTGGGCCATGCTCAAAAACAGCGGGCAGGCCCAAGACGTTAACCGCCATGACTTCAACTCCTGGCAGGTGCTTATACGTTCCGCGCCGGAGGGATTTATAGAAAGAGTTCGCGAAGTTTTGAAAGACAAAGATTTGCGTTTCCAATTCATTCAGGAGGCAGTGCAATGGGCGCGGGGAAATGAGGACTTGGCCCCGAAATTCAGCGATTACGCTGAATCACTTCGCTTGCGCCGTGTTTTGGAAGAGTTGGATTTTAGCGATGAATTTAACGCTGTGGCCTTGGATTCTTTTGTCTACCTAACCGCTTTGCCCGTTTTAGAGGAACCTGAACAGCGTGAGAAAGCCGCGCGAGGAATGGAATTGGGGCGTAAAACAGGCACCTCTGCTCACCAAATATATACTTTCGAAGATATGGAATTTGTCAAAATTCCCGCCGGTAAATTCATTATGGGCAGTTTAGAGGATGATGATCAAGCGTATTCTAATGAAAAACCGCAGCACACGGTAGAAATTACCCAGGATTATTATATTGGGCGTTTCCCGGTTACGAATGCTCAATATCAGACCTTTGTGCAGGATGCAAATCAAGAGCCGCCCTCATATTGGGACAACGGTCAATACCCCACGGACAAAGCCGATCACCCGGTGGTGGAGGTTTCTTGGAATGATGCTGTGGCCTATTGTAAATGGTTGAGCCGGAAAACGGATAAAGTTTATCGTTTACCCACCGAGGCAGAATGGGAGAAAGCCGCTCGTGGTGAGTATGGAAATATTTACCCTTGGGGGGATGAATGGGATTCAGGGAAGTGTAATACCGAGGAAAGTGGTATTGGGGATACTACCCCCGTAGGTCAATATTCGCCAGATGGCGACAGTCCCTATGGCTGCGCGGACATGAGTGGGAATGTGTGGGAATGGTGCGCTGATTGGTATGTTGTGGGGGAATATAAACGCAGAGTTGATGGTGTGGTTAAAGACCCGCAAGGTCCAGAGAAGGGTGATAATCGGGCGTTGCGTGGCGGCTCGTGGTCCTACTACAATAGGTACGCGCGTCTCTCTGCCCGCTACGTCAATCATCCGTACCTCAATTGGTACTACAACGGTTTTCGGGTGTTCCTCCTCCCCAGTTAAAGTAGTTGTTTTCTGTTTTCCCCAACGTAGTTGGGGCGTTTTCTGCGTTCTGTGGCGGCGAAGCCGCCCGTTCCCCCCGAAGGGGGCGAAATTTAGAAATTTTTGGTTCATTTTATCATTCACTTACGATGGAAAGATTTCTCACTCCGTTCGAAATGACATTGCTTCCCCTGTTTCCCCTGTTTACCTGCTTCCCTGCTCCTCTGCTCTCCTGATTCCTAGTTTCCTAGTCCCTGATTCCTAGTCTTCCACCCTCATCGGCCACACCCCCCCTTTACGCCCCAAATACTCCCGGCGGTGCTGGGCAAAGTCAGCGTCAAGAGTAGACAACGGCCGCAGTTTCCACTCCACCACCACATCCGGGTCAATGGCCCGCAGTTTGGTGTTTACCCTAAAAGTCGGGTTTTCCTCATCCCACACAAAGCGGGTTTCGGGTTTGATGAGCGCCAATTGCTCTTGCAGTCCTGGATCGGGATGGGAGTGTAATTTAGCCCACATTGGTTCATCCGTCCCCCACAGGTCTGCCTGAGTGATGGCCCCTACACAGAACCCGGTCCTGATGGCTCGTGCCGTCAATTCGTACAGTCCTACCTCGTCAAAGTTTGACCAACTGGCATCGTCGGCGGCTATGAATGTATAACCAAGCCATTGCGCGGCCCGGAGGTTTGTAACAGCGATGCGGCCCTTTGCCACCACCAGGCTATTTAGGGCAAAACGAACCTCGGCCTTCGTTGCCAACCCCAGGGGGATACTGTCTCGCAAAAAATAATCCAGCCGGTCGGCGCATAAGCGGGGGGAGGGCTGCTCCAGGAGGGGGAAATTTTCTTCGTCCAAAAAATCGCGCCAATCATAGCCAAATTTAGCCAACGCGGCGGGAATCTCTGTTTGGGCTACGAATCCTTCTTTCTTGGTGTCGTGATAGCTTTGGTTTTCATGGTCATCGAAGACATAATCAATCACATGGCTAAAGGCCGTGTGGCTCACATCATGCAGCAGGGCTGCAATCTGCTCCTCCAGCGACGCGCCCAACCGCTGCACCAGAATCATCACTCCCAGCGAATGTTCCAAGCGCGTGGTCGGCACCGTCACGCCAATTAACCCGCTAATGCCATGCTGAAGCACGCCCTTGAGCCGCTGCATGGCATCCGTTTCTAATAAAGCCAACAAAACTGGCTCATCTATTGTCACTTGGCCATAAATAATATCGTTGTAAAGCATCGTTGAACTCCATATTTTTTAACGCAGAAGGTGCAAAGGAACCAAAAGGTGCAGAGGAACCAAAAGAGCCAAAAGAGCCAAAATATTCAATGCACCTAATCACTGGTTACCCTGATTATCTGTTTTCCTGTTTACTTGCTTTCGCCCCCGGCCCAATTCCTTCGCACACTCAGGATAAGCCTGGGGGAGTTTGCTCCCTCGTCACCCCGTTACCTAATCCCTGATTCCCTGATTCCCTGATTCCCTGATTCCTAGTCCCTAGTCACTAGTCCCCTAGTCACTAGCCCCCTAGTCACTAGCCCCCAAAATACTCCCCAAACTCCGGCGATCAGGCGTAAACGGAAACCGCCGCGCCAATTTGTTGAGCGATTCGGTGGCGTTTTTGCTGAAAATACACGTGTGCGTTTCGGCATCGGCCCCCACAAATCGGAGCGTAATCTGCCGCGCTTGCTCGTAAACGTGGGTCGAAAGCTGGCTCCTGAACCCCGTCCCCCGATGCACGCTGCTGTAATAGGCACTGAAATCGTTCACAGCGTCCAGCACGGCTCTGAGGGGCGGCGTCGAGGCGGCGTTATCAAAGTTGATGTAGCGCAGCTTAGAACCATCGAGGGTCAGAGTCTGAACATTGAGGCCGACGAACAGGTTTCGGTAGTTGGGGGTTGTTTGGTTTTGCATGTTTTTCCTTGGGGGGATTGTGAAGCGGGAGCGCGTGGGGGAGGGAAAGCCGTGGGATAGGTGAAACCGGGCCTGGGGCGTGGAGTGCCTGTGGGGCCAGGTGCGTCAGTAGCGGGAGCGTGGAGCAGAGGGGCAGGGACGCGACAATTTTATCTTAAAAGTAGAAATATGGCATGTGGTTTTTGGCCTTTTTGATACCCCAGATGGTATAATTCCACGTAATTGCTCAAAATGTTAGTGGTGCATTGCATCCGCTTTTGGATGCGTTGCACCACGAGTCTGCCTTTGAGACCCGAACTGCAACGCACTTTCCCAACCAAGTGCAATGCAGTTCTGCCACCATGATTTTGAGCAACTACAATTCCACCAATTAGCAAGCCATGTATTCTATGGCCGATTAGCGTAGATTAGCATAGATTAGCGTAGATTAGTGGACTTTAGGAGATTGCAACATTCATGACCGTTCCCTATTGGGTACAAGACGCAGTTTTTTACCAAATTTTCCCAGACCGCTTCGCAAATGGCGATAAGAGCAACGACCCTCCCAACGTGCAAGAATGGGGCGCGGAGCCGACCATCTGGAACTTCCAGGGCGGCGACCTGCGGGGTGTGATCCAAAAATTTGATTATCTATTAGATTTGGGGATTAACGCCATTTACTTTAACCCCATTTTCCAAGCTACATCTAATCACCGCTACAACATCAGCGATTATTACCGCATTGACCCTAAATTGGGCGATATGGATGATTTTCAGACCCTGTTGGAAGTTGCCCACACTAATAATGTTCGGGTTGTGATTGATGGCGTATTCAACCATTGTGGGCGAGGTTTTTTTGCCTTTAACGATGTTTTAGAAAATCATGAACATTCTCCCTACATAGATTGGTTTCACGTCAATGGGTACCCGGTGGATGCCTACTCGCCAGGGGACGCGATAGATTACGAGGGCTGGTGGAAATACAAGAGTCTTCCTAAGTTCAACGTTAATAATCCTCATGTCCGCCAGTACATCTTCGGCGTAGCACAGTATTGGATCGAGCGTGGCGCCGATGGTTGGCGTTTGGACGTCCCCAACGAGATTGATGATGACGCCTTTTGGGCTGAATTTCGCCATGTTGTGAAATCCGTCAATCGTGATGCCTATATTTTGGGAGAAATTTGGGATGGCGACCCGCGTTGGGTAGGGGATCAGCACTTCGACGCGGTGATGCAGTACCCGGTCCGGGACGCGCTCCTAGACCTCTTGCAGGAGCGTATCACCGCCGGCATCTTCGCTGGGAAGATGGAGCAACTCTTGGAGGTTTACCCCCGCGAGAACGTCTACGCCATGTACCTTCCCCTCGGCTCGCACGACACGCAACGGGTAAAAACTAAGCTGGACGGAAAGCTAGAAAAAGTAAAAATGGCCTTCTTATTCCAATTCGCCTATCCCGGTGCGCCAGCCATTTACTACGGGGACGAGGTTGGCCTGGGGGGCGGTAAAGACCCCGGCTGCCGGCGGGCCTTCCCCTGGGACGAAAAGAACTGGAACGCGGAATTGCGATCCTGGGTCAAACGCCTGATCTCATTGCGGAAACGGATGCCTTGCCTGCGGCGCGGCGATTACCAGAGAGTCTTCCTCGGCTCGCGCCACGGCACCTACGCTTTTGCACGCACCTTAGGAGACGAGGTTGTCCTGGTTGCGCTCAATGCCAGTCCCTCCCGGCGTCATTTGCGTTTGCCGGTGAAGGCTTTAGGTTGGCGGGATGGACGCATCGTGAGTGATCTTTTGGGCCGCGAGGAATACATCGTTTCTGGCGATGAGTTGATCATCACCATTCAACCGTGGAGCGGTCTTTGGATTACCTAGTTGGGAGACTCCCTGGCTTCCGCAACAGGCAATGGTTTTATGGGCTGGCTTTTGTTAAAGAGCTAGCTTTTTTGTTGGTGAGATATACAGCAATTCGAAATTTGGCTGTCATTGCGAGGCGGCGTTTTTCCGCCGTGGCAATCTCCCCTCATCACCAGGGAGACTGCTTACTCAAGAGTATGCTGCGCTATCGCAAACAACGCTCGCAGTGACATATTGAGAATTGCTGTGAGATATAGCAATTGCTATCCTTTAAGCTAAAATTATGTTATCCTTGTAGCAACTTGCTCTCTTGTCATTTCGACGAGCGGAGTGAGGAGAAATCTTGACCATCTGAGTAGCTGCTCCTTGTATCGAGGTAACAAATGGCTGTTTTGTGTTCCGATTGCGGTTTCGATAATCCAGAGAGAATGAACTTTTGCGGCAAGTGCGGGACTCCTTTGCAGGCAGAACCAACCCCTGCCTCGCAGCAGCCCATACAAGAGTTCTCTGGTGTTATGGCGGGGCCTGATTTGCTGGAGCGTTTTCGCAAAGCAGGCCTTGAAGCAGCCGGGGAACGCCGAAAAGTGGTGGTTCTTTTTGCTGACTTAACAGATTACACTTCCCTTTCAGAACGCATAGATGGTGAAGACCTCTACGAAATCATCCAGAAGTACATTCGCCTCTTGATGGAATGTGTTTACCGTTATGAAGGGATGATAGATAAGATTTTGGGGGATGGAATCTTGGCTCTATTTGGCGCTCCTATTGCACATGAAAACGACGCAGAGAGAGCCATTCGCTCTGCCATGGATATGCAATCAGCTCTGAAACGCTTTAATTGGGAATTAGGCACCCGGATAGGCAGTAGACTTAAAATGCACATTGGCCTGAACTCGGGAAGCGTTATAGCCGGTGGCATTGGATTGAACGATCATTTGGACTATACGGTCATTGGGGATACCGTCAACTTGGCTCAGCGGGTGGGGAGTGTGGCGGAGTCTGACACGATTTTGGTGAGCGAGAAGGTGTATCACCAGACCCGAAAATTGTTCGACTATGAAGAACAACCTCCTCAGTCATTGAAAGGCGTGTCAGCCCCGGTCATAACCTATCAATTAGGTGGGGCAAAAACCCGTCCCGAAGCGTTGCGGGGGATTGAGGGCATGCATGCCCCGTTGATTGGGCGTCAGGCAGAGTTCGAACATCTGCGACGGGTTGTAGATACTGTCACTCAAGAGCAACATGGCGAGTTGGTACTGCTCGAGGGTGAGGCTGGCATTGGGAAAAGCCGCCTGGTTTTAGAGCTTAAAGAAAACCTTGTGAAAGCACCTTGGCGCATCCTGGAAGGGCGTAGTCTTACATATCGTCGCTCGATTCCTTATTGGATATTCATTGAGCTTATGCGAGAGTATTTTGGTATCCACGGCGAGCAAACGGATGCGGAGATTCGGACGCGTTTAGCCCAGGGGACATCTCTTACCCTGGGAGAGCGTTCTAAAGATGTTTTGCCCTATCTGGAACATCTTTTCTCTCTTTCTCCCTCTAAAGAGGATTATGCTGAACGCCTTCGTTATTTAGAAGGGGAGCAACTGCGCCAACAAATTTTCTTGGCTGTCAAAGAGTTGTGGGTTGCAGAAGCGAAAAGACAACCTCTCCTATTGATCCTCGAGGATTTGCATTGGGCTGACGAAGCTTCTATAAAGTTATTTGTATTCTTATTGAATTCCTTGAAACGTTTTCCTCTCCTTCTTTGTGGAGTTTCCCGTTCTTTTTCCGAAGATGGATTATCTGAAATCATCTCTCAAGCTTCACAGCGTTTGCCAGGACATTTCAAGCAGATGAAGGTAAAGGCCCTCTCGAAAACTCAGAGTGCAGAGTTGTTTTCAGGGCTAGTAGGAAATTCTGATTTACCGGAAGCATTCGAGGATCAGATCATTCAACGTTCTTCTGGCAATCCCCTTTTCTTGGAAGAAATTTTGCGCATGTTGATCGATAGCAAGCAAATTGTTCGAGACAATGGGACTTGGGAGTTGGGAAAAGAGGGTGAGGCAATAGGTCTCCCCGCTACCCTGGAAGCCTTGGCTTTAACTCGTTTGGACCGTCTCTTGCCAGAACAGCGCCGGATAGTGCAAATTGCATCTGTGATCGGGCGGGAGTTTGATGTCCGTGTGCTGGCTGAAGTGGTAGACGTTGTTTCTGAGAAGAAATTAGAAACTGTATTATCGGTTTTAGTCCAGCGGGGGTTTATTGAACCTACACCCAAAACTGGTAAACGAAGCTATTCATTTCGCCATGTAATTACCTCTGATGCGATTTATGGCACATTACTGCGCAGAGAGCGCAAAGAATTGCATGCCGCAGTTGGCGCTGCCATTGAGACGGTTTACGCCGACCGGATTGATGAGTACATTGAGCTATTAGCACATCATTATTCATGGAGTGCAAATTTAGAGCGTGCTCTCCATTACTTGATTTTAGCGGGGCAAAAAGCTTCTCGTGCCTATGTCAACACTCAGGCACGAGAACATTATGAGCAAGCTTTAGCAATATTACCCCGTGTTGAGCATGATCATTTACAGAAGATTCAGATTTATGTGGGCTTAGCGGATGTATTGCTCTTTGTGGGAGAGTATGAAGACTCCCGGAAGTATTATTATGAAGCTTTGGAAGTTATCGAACATGCCCCTGAACGAGATGAATTTTTGGAAACCAAAGTAGCTGCCTGCCGAAAAATTGGCACCACGTTCGAGCGGCAAGGGGATTTCCAGAATGCTCTGTCTCATCTGGAAGAAGCCCAACAAGCTTTCTCTACGGTAGACACTGGGCAAATAATCAGTGAGTGGGCGAGAATTAAGAACGATATTGGTTGGATTCACTTTCGACAGGGAGGGGAAGAACAAGCCGAAGAGTATTTGCGAGAAGCACTAGAAATTGTCGAAGGCACATCCCATTACCAGGTAGTAGCTTCAATTTTCAATCGTTTGGGAGGGGTGTATTTCCAAAAAGGGGAACTAGCTCAGGCCACTAACTACGTTCGGAAAGGTTTGGTGCTTCAGGAAGAAATCGGTGATTTAGCAGCAGTAGCCCGTTCCTATAATAACTTGGGGTTGTTGGAGTGGAGGCAGGAAAACTGGGACAATGCTCTGAAGAATTATGAGCAGAGTATGGAATTAAATGCAACCCTGGGAGATATTGAAGCTATTATTCATTTGCAGGGAAATATTGGTATTCTATACATTGATAAGGGAGATTTAGAACAAGCAGAACACCACCTTGAACAATGCTTGAGCAATGCTTGTGATATTGGGCATAGTTATTTGGAAGGTGCAGCCCGTTTACAACTAAGTCGTTATTGGCTCGCTGCCAGAGATTGGGAAAAAGCCATAAATTATTGTGATCGTAGTTTGGTGATATATAATGAGATTGGCGCTCAAGAGAGTTTCGTTGACTTGTATTGGTGTAAGGGGGAAGCTTATTTGGGGTTAGGGGAAATTGACAAGGTCGAAAAGAGTAGTCAGACTGCTTTAGAGATCATTGATAAAGCACCGGCTGGGCGGTATGCTCTGGAGGAGGCTCGAGTTGTGCGCTTACAAGGGCAAGTAGCTTTCAGGAGAGGGGATTTGAATGCAGCCCGAGAATTACTCAACAAGAGTATGGAGAAATTTGTTTCACTAGGAAACAAGTTGGAAATTGGACGCGCTACGGTTATCTTGGCTAAATTGATAAGAGAACAAGGGGATATTGTTGGTGCTCGCGTTCAGGCAAATGAAGCCCGGTTGATTTTTCGGTCTTTAGGCGCTCAGTTGGATTTGAAGGAATTGAAAGAGGCGGGATTTTAAGAAGGCGTTCCATTTACCACCACCATTGAGTGTTTAAAAAGGAACCGCCGGATCTACTAATGTATCCGGCGGTTTGCGGAGGTGAGAGTTGAGAACGTTTCTCTCCCACGAGTTTTTTGGTAAAGGCTATTTAGTTATTCCAATGGAAGTAGTTGAAGAGGTAAGGTTGGGGGTTTTTCCGCTCATGAAGTTGGTTACGAAAATCTCGTCATTGTATTGGGTATCGTCCCAGGGAACGTTTCCTGCCCAGGTGCCAAATCCACCTTTGAGGACGAATTGACCTTTTTCGGCATCGTAGTAGGAGTAACCTTCGTAGTGTTGCGTTCCAGCCAAGTCGGCTT
>DAOUWT010000084.1 GCA_030666985.1 Chloroflexota bacterium | reverse complement strand
GATTGCCACGCTCCGCAAGCTCCGCTCGCAATGACACTCCATTTATGTCACTGCGAGGAGCGTCTTTTGTGACGTGGCAGTCTCCCTGACCGTGGAGGGGATTGCCACGCTCCGCAAGCTCCGCTCGCAATGACACTCCATCACTATCTTCGCCGCGCGGGGGAGCTGTTAGGGCCAGCGCACCCGTTCCCAGGGCCCAAAAACCGGCCAGCGCCGAGGCGTGGATAAATGTCAGGCGTACATCGTCCATAAAATACCAGGCCAGCCCCGCGCCCAGAGAGATGGCAAAGGCTCCCGCCGTTCCCAGGCGCGTCCAATACAAGGCGCGTTTTTGGGGGCGGCGCCACTGCTCCACACCCAATCCGGCCAAGAGGGCCAGGGCAAACGTGGCCCAGAGCGTGATGCGGGTGGGGGCTTGGAACATATCAAAGGTGGGGATGTGGCGATAGAGCCAGGGGAAGATGGGGGTGTTTTTGCCGAGGGCGAGGAGGAAGGAAAAAACAGTAATCAGTAAACAGTAAACAGTGAGGAATGAAACGTGAAACGTGAAACGTGATGCGTGAAACGTGATGCGTGAAACGTGTTGCGTACCTTTGCGGAGGGTATAGAGGGCGGTGAGGGCCAGGAGGAGGGGGAGGAGACCGATGTAGACAGCGTCTTCCCAGTAGTTGGCGTAGCCCCAGTAGTTTCCGTGGGCGGGGTTGCCGAACATGTTGGGGGCCAAGAGGGTGAGGAAGCGCCAGGGCCAAAAGGAGTAGGTCATGGCAAATTCATAATCAACGGCGGCGGAACGCTGCGATTGGAGGAGGTATTCGGCGGTGGGGAAAAGTTGCACGGCGGCTAATCCCAGCCCGATGAGGCCGGCCCCAGCGTAACGCGCCCATCCCCGCAAAATGTTCCACAAGCGGGAGGGCAGCCCGTAAGCATTGCTGTTCACCCAAGCCCAAAATGTAATCCAAGTCATAGCTAGAACGAGGGTGTACCATGTGGTTTGGGCGTGTCCCGCTAAGAGTTGTAAGCCTATCACACCGCCTAATCTGATCATATTCCAAAGCGTTTTTCGTAATACCCAGACCCTACGGATCTTAAATGCAACGCCTTGTATGTCATTAGTTTTATACGGCTCTACAAGGACAAACGAAAATAGCAACACCCACGGCAGCCAGGCCGCGGCGGAGTTGATGCTCAAAAAGCCAGCCCGGGCCACGAGATAACCCGAAAGACTAAAAGCCAGCCCCGCCACGGTTTGGGACAAGCGCCCCAGGCCCAGCTTGCGGGTCAGGGCCGCCATTCCCAGGCCGGCCCACATCAGATGCAAGGCGACCAACCAGGCCATCCCCCAGGCCATCAGGGGAGTTCCACCTAGAAGCCCCAAAAGCAAATAAATCCAATTGGGAGGGTAAAAGAGGGCCGATTGATAATTGGCTAATAAGGGTGCGCCCATGCCCACTAACGGGTTCCAAAGCGGTAAATGCCCCGCGCGGAGAGTGTCTAGGGCGTAATCCCACCAGGGAATGAATTGCAATGAGGGCGTTCCCCAGAAGAGTGCTTTCCCTGTGAAGAGGACGGGGGCGAAGAGGATGAGGGGGGCGAGGAGGTATTGGATATTGGATATTAGAGATTGGAGATTGGTTTGGGGGCGGGGGCAGTTTTTCATGGAGGAATTAGTGATTAGGTGATTAGGGACTAGTGACTAGGTGATGAGGTAACGAGTGACCAGGTGCATTGCACTTGAAGTCCAAAGTGCGTTGCACCTAGTCTAGTGGTGTGCGGCGGAAATCCGTCGAGGGTTTTTCACGCTCGCGAAGGATCGGCAGATCCTGAGCTAATGTTGGCTAATAGAGGGTGATCACCATTTCATGCGGGATCTGCCGATCCCTGCGGAGCGAATTAACTATGAAGGGACTTTCGCCGATGACCACTAGTATACTCAATGAAGTCATGTCCTACAAAAGCGTAACGCAGAGGCGCAGGGGCGCAAAGACGCAGAGTGGGCGTAATGGACACGCCTTAAATGTTTTTCCCTGCGTCCCTGCCTCTCCGCGTCCCTGCGTTTAGCCTAGAGCGTCTATAATAAAGTAAGGGAATCAGTCGTCAACAACAAAGATTGCGTAGTCTCCATCCTGGTAAACGGGAGTGAGGTATTCGGCTCGAGCGGGGTCCCAATCGCCCAAGTCACGCTCGGCGGGGCCATAGAAGATGTAGTCTACTTGGTATTCGTCCAATAGAGCCTGGCGCTCATCGGGGGAGGTGTCTACCTGGTAGAAGGCTCGGACGCGGGGGAGGATCTCTTCGGCGTGGATAGTCTCTGGGCCGTGGCCCACCACGACTTGCAGCGGCGCCCAGGCGGGGAGGGGGTTGCCCGTCTGGCGGGAGGCGAGCACCACGGCGTCAGCCTCCGCGTTTTGGGCCAAATACTGGAAGGCGGCTACCTCTGCGGTGGGACGAAATAATGGTTGAGCAGGCGTTAGGGCGGCCATTGTCCCGCCGGCAAGAAGGATCAAGGTTGAGGGCAGGGTTAGCGTCCAAAGCAAAGACCAGCGAAAGCGCTTCTTTTCTGGTAAATTTTCCAAAGCTTTGAGAGCTAAGACTACCAGGGCAATCCATACTCCCTCCGCCAAGCGGCGCTGTAAATTATAAGGGGCGTAGACGAAAATTGGCAAAGCACACACCCAGGCAGCGGGCAGCCAGGCCTGTCTTTCTCCAGCACGAGCTATCCGCCAGATGCTAAGGGCGGCAAAAGGCAGCAACACCCCGTAGGCCAGCAAATAATGCGGAAAAGGCGGAGAGGTGATCAGGTTTTGGGCTGCCCAAGAGCTTAGGACGGGGTCTATGTTAAAAGCCACAGCGGTATAGACGACAATGGGGGAAGAAATCAGCCCGATGACCACGGCTTGTTGAAAGAAGAGTTTCCAAGATTTCCGGTTACCACGCTCGAGGGGGAACGCCAGTTCCCCCGGAGTAAGTTTTTCTGAAGTCTTATTTAAATATGCGACAACCCTGAAAAAACCTAGCACCAAGAGATGCGCTCCCAGCACTCCCCATCCCACAACCACGGCCAAAGGCTGGAAAAATCCCATTATGAGCCAGTAAACCCCTGCCAGCAAAGACCTCCGAGGGTTGTGTGGAACGTGAAGCGTGAAACGTGAAACGTGAGGCGTGAAACGTGAGGCGTGGTGCGTGGTGCGTGAGGTGACTCCAAGCAAGTAGGCCCGTAAACCCCATAAGAGCAGGGCGCGGCTTATGGCTAAGTGCGGGAGGCCGTAGAGGGCCAAGAAACCGAAGCTCTCGGGGGAGTAGAATTCTAGCGGCAACCAGCCTAGCCAGTCTTTTTGCCCCAACATGAGCAGTGCCCAGCCCAATCCCCCGCCCAGGGAGACCAGCACTACGCCCCAACGCCGGAGGGAGGGCCGGGCAATGAATAAGGCCATGAAGTCATAACTGGCGAGGATGGCCAATATCCCGGCTCCAAAGCGGAAGAGGTGGAATAATACCACCAGTTGGGCATGCTGCGCGGGGGGGGCGGTGAGCTTGCCGAGGAGGAGGTAAGGCAAATAGATGATCACGCTGCGTTGCGGAACTGCGCTATACGGGGTGCGGAACAACCACTTCCCGGCCGCGCCGCCCAGCATTTTGGCGATGTAGGAATTCCCATCCTCAACGCCGAAGACGAAGCCGGTGAAGCGCCACTCCGTGCCCTGAGCGGCGAATCCCATGATGTAAGGAATGGTGGCGACGACCATGACGAGGATGGCGAAGATGTAGAGCCAGCGGGGGCGGGAGGGGGTGGGATTAGGTATTGGGTATTGGGTATTAGGTATTGGAGAGTGGGGAGATTGGGGCATAGAATTAGGTGGTGCGAGTTAGGGGGTGCGAGGTGCGAGTTAGGGGGCTAGGAAGTTAGGGAGGTTGGCTCAAATCTGCCGATGTCAAGTTGCCCTCGCGTAAACGCCGTGTTAAGGCACTGGTCACTTCCATTATCATCAGGTGGACGACAATTATAGAAGGGAGAGGCTGCGCTTTGAGCGTTGCTCGCAGCCAATCGCTTCCTGCTTCATCAACGTAACGTTTGATCAATGCACTTGTGTCCACGTAATACGCTGTCATGCACGATCCTCTCGTTCTGCAATGATAAACTCTGATAAAGGCTGAGCCTGCGCCAGCTTCTTTGCCAAACGTGTACGCTCTTCTGGTGACACAGGTGGAGGATATTCCCAACGAGGTTCGTACAACATTCCAGCCGCACGCAACGCCTGCCGTGCCTGTACCCGTACATCTGCTGATGTAGGTTTAGTGCGAATGACAATTTCACGTTTCCCCCTCACTGCTTCCAATCTGTACTATCACATCGTAATAAGATTGAAGGCATCTCTGTTAAATTAAGTATACCACGAGAAAAAGTACAAAGTCAAACTTCACCCATTGCCAACTCAAGAAAGGCGTGCCACTTCTCAACGCTTAAGTTTTTTGTTTTTTCCCTGCGTCTCCACTTCTCCGCGCCTTGCATTAAGAACAAAACCCAAGCCAACAGCAAAGACGGCCAATCCAATATACACGCTCAGGGGACGAAAGAGAAATTCGATTTGATGATTGCCCTCTGAAAGTTCAACTCCGCGCAAGATTCCGGCCACAGTTTCTATCTCCGCTTTTTGGCCGTCAACTTTGACGCGCCAACCGGGGTAAGCAATTTCGGAGAGGACTAACAATCCCGGCCCGGAGGCGTTTATGGTGACGTGATTCGGTTCCCAGGAGACGATTTCGGCGGGGCTGGCTTCCAAGCCTGGGGCTGCGTCGAGGGGCTGCATCCAGGCGCGGGGCATGGCGAATTCGTTATCGTAAAGGCGGGTCTCGCCAAATTGCTTCAGAAAAACCAAGCCCTCAACGGGCAGATCAAATTCGGCGGCAATGTAGCGGACGTTGAGCAATCCCAGCAGCTTGGGGTCGGGGAGGCAGGCGGCGTTGTCATGGGAGGGATCGCCCCCGGGGAAGGGCGGCAGGGTGACACTGTATCCGTCTTGGGGAACTCCGGTGGCGGCCTCCATAAATTGAGCATAAGCGGTTATTTGGAGAGGGTCTACGCCGTCGGCCAGTTCAATCCCGTGCTGGGCGGCAAGATGCTGGGGGATGCTATAGGAAGGGGAATAAATGCGGAAGCGTCCTGGCTCACCGACAAGATATTCCACAAGCCCACTTTGCGGGGCGAGTGCTTCTTCGGTGGGTCGGATACTGAAGCTCTGAAAAGCTGCCCCACCCCAGTCTATCAGGCCCAACAGGAGGAGGCCCGTCATCCACGCCTGCGGGGAGAGTCGCCCACGGGCCAGTCCCACCCAGAGGGCGGCCAAGGTTATGGCTCCCACGCCCCAGGCAACGGTGAGGGATAGCTCCCCTGCCAAGGCCCAGATTCCTCCCCCCAGGAGGAGGACGAAGGCAACCAACCCCATCAAACTCAGGCGGGCGGCGCGGGTGAGGTTGTGGCCAGAGAGCAAATCCCCCAACGTGTGCGCGGAAACGCTGGCCAAGGCCATCCCCAAAAGAAAAAGGGTGCGGGGAGGGACACGCAGCAGGCTGAGGCCAGGAAGACGGGCCAGGAGTTCCAATCCGGGAAAGTGGGAACCGAGGGCAAAGACCAAACTCAGCCCGGCAGTCAAGAGCCAGAAGCGGGATTTTTTGCGGATTTTGGCATTGGTCAGGGCGATGAGGGTTAGAATCAGCCCCACCCCGCCGGCGTAAAAGGCCCACTCCGCGGAAGCGCCCCCAGACGGGAAGAGCAATCCCAGAAGCTGCGCGGGGGGAAGGGAATGGGAAAAGACCTCTGCCGGGGCAAGGTGGCTGCGCGTGGAGTGGGAGACGTATTCGAGCAGGGGGAGCAGCAGAGGTGCGCTGAGGAGGGCGGTTATTGCTAGTGAGGTTGCTACATGGGGGATTTTGTCTAATAATGGCCTAATAATTGTCATTGCGAGGCGGCGCTTTTCCGCCGAAGCAATCTCCTCTTGTGGAGAGGGAGACTGCCACGCAAAAAACGCTCGCAGTGACATAGTATCATATTGGCTATACGCAAAGAGATAGCCCAGCCAAAGGAGACCGGCGTAAGCGGCCCAACGGGGGTCGGCGAGGAAGATGAGGGCGAGGATTAGGGCTGAAGCCCAAGCAGACCTCTCCCCCGGCCTCTCTCCTGCGAGGAGAGGGGAGTCTGACTTTCTCCGGGTGAGGGAGAGAAGCAGCCAGGGCGTCCAAGGGATGGCATAGAGGAGAGTGAGATGTCCGGCCCCGTAGTGGGCGAAGAGTTTGGGCATGAGTTCGAAGGCCAAGGCTCCAAAAAGGGCGGGGGAATGGCACAACCCTTCCGCTCGCAGGAGGCGGTATAGGCCCAATCCGCCCCAGACGAGGTGCAGCGCAATGAGGAGGGTGAATCCCAGGGGGAGGGGAAGGAGCAGGACGGCCCATCCCGGCGGATACCACAGTCCCGCGAGGGGGTTGGCGGCAAAGTGGTAACCACTGAGGATGGCGGGGGACCAGAGGGGGATGGTGTGGCCTTCAAGGATGGATTGCTTGAGATAGAGGGCATTGGGGTAGTGGGAGATTAGGAGGTCGGTGTATGCGGCGTCGGAGGAGGAGAAGGGGACGCCGAAGAGGGCGGGGAGGAGGATGAGGAGGGCAAGAGAGAGGGGGAGGAGGAGGGATAAATTGCGAATTGCGAATTGCGAATTGCGGATTGGATATTGGGTATTGGGTATTGGAGATTGGGTATTGGGGGTGTTGTGGGTCATGGAAGCACTCCGTAGATTTGGACGGTATCAGTAGTGAAGAGGAGTTTGAGGTTTGACCTCTCCCCCAGCCCCTCTCCTACAAGGAGAGGGGAGTCTGCGCCAACTTCTCGTTCGCGGGGGGTGACGAGGATGTAGTCTACGCTTCGAGCCTGGAGAAGGAATGCGGCTTGGGAGGGTGTCATTTCGCCGGTGAAGAAGGCGGTGACGGTGGCTTTGGCTGTTTCGGCGTTCACGGTTTCGTAGGGATGACCGTAAATTACGCGCCGCCCGGTGTGGGCGGGGATGTAGAGACCGGTTTCGGGGCCGGTCAGGATGAGGGCGTCGGGCGGGGTGTTAGTTTCAATCCAATCAAAGGCTTGCACCTCCTCCACAGTAAGGTAGATTGTTGGTTCTTGGGTCTGAGCAGCATGAAGGCCGGAGAAGATTACTATGATGTTGGTGGGCAGGGCGAGTATAAATAATATGATCACTAAAGTTCGATAATTTAGCTTTATTTTCTCGCTCAGCCATTCCACGCCGAGGGTGGCTAAACCGGCCAGGGGAATGAATAAGCCCATCATGAAGCGTCGTTGGAGACTCCAGGGGATGAAAATCAGCGCCAAGCCCAATCCGGCCCAGGGGACGAGAATTTTTGAACGTTCTTCTGACCAAGCTTGGCGGATGCCGATGAGGGCTAGTATAAAAACGGGAGACAGGGCTAGGAGGATATCCCAAAGGGGCGGGGTGAGGGTCAGGTTTTGAGCGTTCCACTCACTTAGGACGGGGTCTGAATGAGCGATCCAATAATCGTAGAGAAGTACGGGGCCGCCGCCCAGCCCTACGGCGATCACATTCTGAAATTTGGGGCCAAGACTTCCAAAGTCTCGGAGACTTCGGAAGTCTTGGCCAACATATTTGAGCACTATAACGCTACCCAGCACCATGATAACTATCGCTACGCCAAAAGGAGATATTATGCCCAAGGCCAAAGAGGCCAGGAATGACCACAGGAGGTTTTTTTTACTCGGCGGTGTCACCAGCCAGACGATGAGGGCCAATCCAAACACAAAATGGGGATTCACATAAGCCGAGAGAAAGGGATAGGTCTCAGCGACCCAGAAATCGGCCGTGAAGGCCCCAAAGGGGATTGCCAACCACCCCACACCGGAAGCCAGGGACGAGATGGCAAAGGCTAGTTCCCCACGCTGAGGAGACGGGAAGAGCGACCTCCAAAAATGGGCCAAGGCCCAAAGCAGGCAACACGCTCCCAGAATGCGTGCCATGTGAAATGCCAGCAAGAGCGGAGCGTTCAGGATGCGTGCCACGTGTCCCAATCCCAAATAAAAAATGTTGAGGTACCCACCTTCTCCCGAATCGGCAGTATAAGGTAAGGTGAATCGCCAATCTCCTCGCCAGCCTTGGTAAATCTTGGCCAGGTAGGAATTCCCATCTTGGGCGTTGATCAAAAATCCCCCGAAGACGTATTCCGACCCACCTGCCTGAGCGGCGTAGAGATAGGGGGTGGTGATTGCTAGTATTACCAGCAAAGCAATGATAAAATAAAAGCGTCTTTCTTTCATGCCTATATTTTATCAGGTTTTCTGACTTTCCCTTGCTTTCCTGGGAAAGCGCATCTATAATCGTGAAGAGTGAAACGTGAAGAGTGAAACGTGATGCGTGATGTGTATTTCGCAAAGATGTCTTTACGCAATACGGATTGGAGTTATCTTATGAACCGTTCTAAACAACTATATTACTTACAGCAACTTGACTCCAAAATAGACCGCGCCCAAGCTCGTATTGCAGAGATCAAGGCTCTTCTTGGGGCGGATGAAGTCCTGCAGAAAGCTGTCAAACGCGAAGAAGCCGTAAAACACGTTCTAGAAGAAAAACGGAAAGCCCTTAATAAGGCTGAACACGAGGTAGAAGATCAACAAATCGAGATTGAGCAAAAAACATCCCGGTTGTATGGGGGAAGGGTGACTGCTCCAAAAGAATTAGAAGACCTGCAACAAAAAGTGGCCTCTCTCAAACGTTATCTGGGAGTCCTGGAAGAGCGCCAGTTAGAAGCCATGCTGGAAGTTGACGAGGCCAAAGACGTTCACACCGAGGCCGCTCAGAGCTTAGAAGAAGTCCGCGCTGAACGGGAAGCTCAACACGAGGAACTAAGCACGGAACAAGCTAACCTGAGAGCAAAAATCGAGGCCTCCTACGAGGAACGCCCCAGCCACCTCCCGGACATCCTGCCCGAAGACTTGCAACTTTATGAGGAACTCCGCAAATCACGGGCAGGGATTGCGGTTGCTGCGGCAAACGACCAAAGCTGCGCCGCTTGCGGCTCCCGCATCCCTTCTGCTATTTACCAGATTGCCCGCTCCCCGAGCCAGCTTACCCAATGCAGCACTTGTAAGCGGATATTGCATGGGAGGTAGTCTTGTAGTCTGGTAGTCTCGTGGCCTTGTGGTCTGGTAGTCGGCCAAACACAATTGGTTGGATGGTAGATATATGGTTGTAATTATTCACCCCCTTCCCGCAAACATCCTCTGTTATGTCATTCTGAGGGCGGTTTTTGCCCGAAGAATCTCCGCGTTCGGAGTGGGAGACTCTTCGTTCACAAAATACGTTCTCTCAGAGTGACATATCTTGCGTTTT
>DAOUWT010000134.1 GCA_030666985.1 Chloroflexota bacterium | reverse complement strand
CTAACGAATGAACTAGTGGGGCGTCAATTGTAATTTGATGGGTTCGTAGTGGGACACGAGAGTGCCCATTGTAGGTGTGGGGCGAACTCACGTTCACTACCACAAACCAGACCTTACACAATTAATTCAAAAAAATCCGCGTACCCACATCATCCGCGTTCTATAAATCCTATGAAATCCACCCAAGTCCTAGCCCTAATCCCCGCCCGGGGCGGCTCGAAGAGCATCCCCCGCAAGAACATCCTCCCCCTGGGGGGGCGCTCGCTGATCGCGTATAGTATCGCAGCCGCTCTGGCCTCCCAAACCATCACCCGCGTGATCGTGTCCACCGACGATGAGGAAATCGCTGAGGTATCCCGCTCCCACGGGGCCGAAGTGCCTTTCCTGCGGCCAGGGGTTCACGCCCAGGATTCCACCCCCGACCTGCCCGTCTTTCAGCACGCCCTGGAGTGGTTGGCCGAACACGAGGGGTATCGCCCCGACATTGTCGTCCAACTGCGCCCCACATCCCCCTTTAGACGAGTTTGGCACATTGACCAAGCCGTGCTGCGTTTGCAGGAACACCCCAAAGCTGACGCCGTCCGCACCGTCTGTGTGCCCTTCCAAAATCCGTATAAAATGTGGAGCATCGCCCCAGATGGCATCATGCAGCCCCTCATGCAAACCGAATTCGATGAGCCTTACAACATGCCCCGCCAAGCCCTCCCAGACGTCTACTGGCAAACGGGATACGTAGACGCAGCCTGGACTGCCACAATATTAGAGAAAAACTCCATGACCGGCGACCACATTCTTCCTCTCATCATTGACGCCGGCGATTGGGTAGATATTGACTCCCCTAGCGACTGGACAAATGCTGAGAGATTGTTGGCAAATGGAGAAATAACCCTGGACGATTTGGGCTTCCAAATAGAATGAATTCGGCGTCTAGGAAACTAAACGCGCTAAAGCGCGTTACGAAGCATTGACATAAAAATAAGGCTCATCTGTAAAAAATGTGCAGTGGACGACATAAATGTCGTTTTACAGGGCCGCATAATGTAACGCGACATTCATGTCGCCTTTTCTTGCACAAATTTGCCACAAGAGCTAAAAACAACAACCCATTTCAATGGGTTTCATTCCTTTAGACCATGAATTCATTCATGGGATAGCGGCAAGACCTCGGAGGTCTACAAGCGTTTTAAGACCTCCGAGGTCTGCCGCCCCCCCGGAGAAAAACCATGCCCGAAATGAAAATAGGTAAACACATTGTAGGAGACGGCCACCCCACCTTTATCATCGCTGAGATTGGCGTCAACCACAACGGCATCTTAGAATACGCTTTCGAACTTATTGATGCCTCTGTCAGGGCTGGAGCGGACGCGGTCAAGTTTCAGAAGCGGACTCTAAAAGACCTTTACCCCCAGAAATATCTTGATGATTCCAATGTGGGAGAGAAGAATCTTAATTACCTCCTCCCCATCTTGCAGCGCGTGGAACTCTCAGAACAGGATTATTATAGACTTGTGGGTTACTGCGAGAAAAAAGGCATCACTTTTATGTGTTCCGCCTTCGACCGTGAGAGCGCAGATTTTGTGGACAAATTAGGCGTTCCAGCCTTTAAAGTCGCCTCGGCGGATATGATCAACCTCCCCCTGATTGATTACCTGATAGACAAGGGAAAACCCATCATCGTCTCTACCGGCATGTCCCGCATGGAAGAGGTGGAAACCACCGTCAACTTCCTCAAAGAGCGTGAGGCGGATTTTGCCCTCCTCCACTGCAACAGCGCGTACCCGGCCTCATTCCCGGACATCAACCTGCGTTTCATGGAGCGATTGCGCGAGTTTGGCGTCCCGGTGGGATATTCCGGTCACGAGCGGGGGATAGCCGTCTCTACGGTGGCGTCCGCCCTTGGGGCCTGCATCGTGGAGCGTCACATCACCCTGGACCGTACCATGGACGGCCCCGACCACGCCGCCAGCCTGGAGCCGCAGGGATTCAGGAAAATGGTCCGTGACATCCGTCAAATCTCCCAGGCCATGGGCACGGGAAAAGAAAAATACTTCACCATGGGAGAGATTCTCAACCGCGAGGTTTTAGCCAAAAGTTTAGTCGCCACGCGGGATATCAGTCCCGGCGAGGAGGTGACTCGCAACATGGTCACAGTCAAAGGCCCGGGGCAGGGACTCTCCCCCCAACGATATACGGATTTAATTGGCCAAGTTATGGAACGTTCCCTGGCGCATGACGAGCCTTTTTTGGAGCAAGACCTGGGCCAGCGCATAACCCTGGACGTTGAGCATACTTTACCAATGAAATGGGGATTGGTAGTCCGCTTTGATGATTATAACGAAGCCATGCGTCTTGGCCCCAACATGCTGGAATTCCACTTCACCGACAAAGACCTGGATGAAACCTACCCTGGGGACGATTTCGATATTTCCCTGGTGGTTCACGCCCCGGAGTTTTGGAGAAATAATCTGGTTGACCTATGCTCCTTTGACGAAGCCCACCGCAAGGCATCCCTGGAACTGATCCAAAAAGCGGTCTATGTCACCCGCGACATGGCGACTCATTTTAAAGGACAACCTAAGATGATCGTTCATCCTGGGGCTGCCAGTTTAGATCATCCCATTCAAGACCGAAAACGTTTGTACGATAATTTGCGCCGCTCGGTGGAAGAATTGGATTTTGACGGCATTGAGCTATTGCTAGAAAATCTTCCCCCGCACCCGTGGTATTTTGGCGGGCAATGGCTGACAAATGCCTTTATGGACACCTACGAAATCCGTGATTTTCTAGTATCTATGGACATGAACACTTGCTACGACTCTTCCCATCACAAACTTTATTGTAATTGGGCGCAAGTAGATTTTTACGAGCAGGTTAAGGTCATCTTGCCCTATACTACGCATTTACACCTCTCAGATGCTTCTGGCTTAGATGGCGAGGGATTGCAAATCAACGAGGGGACGATAGATTGGGTGCGTTTCTTTGAAATAACCAAAGACTACCACGGAACCATGATCCCCGAAATTTGGCGCGGCCATCAACGCGGCGGAGAGGGTTTCATCATCGCCATCAACCGGCTCTCGGAAGCCTATTTTCAGGCAACGGAAAACGTGAGGAGTGATGAGTGACGAGTAATGAGTGATGAGTGATGCGTAAATTCACGTTTTCACGTTTCACTTTTTACGTTTTAATCAAACTATGACTCAATTCTTAAATCGTATTCAACGCGGCCTATTACGTTTGCGTCTCCAATGGCGCCTTTTTAAGCTTAACCGCCAAGTCGCAGTTCATTCCAAATCATCTAGTGATGCCCGCCCCGTCGTTTTCTTCAACGCCTCGGCGCGCCTGCAGGGATTGAACCTCAACGCCGCCTTCTCCATGCTCGCCGCGTGGGGGATGCAGCTAGCGGGCGTACCTGTCATCCATTTTGCCTGCCGCCGGGGGATGAGCCACTGCGTCCTGGGGGCGGGATTGGGCAACCCCACCGCGCCGCCGCCCTGCCGGGGATGCGTGGCCGACACGCGCCGCTTCACCGCCTCCGCCTCCACGGAGTGGTTCAACTATCACGCCGACCTCGAACTTCAGGCTAAATTAAAATCTCTCAGCGTGGATGAAATGAAAGATGTTGTGCATCACGGGCGTCCTTTGGGGGATTTAGTGCTCCCGAGCCTGCGCTGGATTTTGCGCCGTCACCACCTGGGGGATGGTGAACCCACCCGCTACCTTTACCGTGAATTCATCCTCTCTGCCCACAGCGTGGCACAAGAATTCAACGTTTTCCTATCCCGGAACGAACCGAGCGCAGTCGTGGTCTTCAACGGCTTGCAATACCCGGAGGCCGCCGCCCGCTGGGTGGCGCAACAGCGCGGCATCCGCGTCATCACCCATGAGGTTGGCTTTCAGCCCTTCTCGGCCTTTTTCACCGTCGGACACGCCACGGCTTACCCCATCCACCTCCCTAACGAGTTCGAGCTAAGTGATGCCCAAAACGAGCGGCTGGACGCATACCTAAGCCAACGCTTCCAAGGCGAATTCACTATGGCCGGCATCCGCTTTTGGCCCGAAATGCGCGGTTTAGAAGAGTCATTCCTGGAACACGCCGCGCAATTCAAGCAAATTGTCCCTGTCTTCACCAACGTCATCTTCGATACCAGCCAACTCCACGCCAACACCGTTTTCACCGATATGTTCGCCTGGCTAGAGACCGTGACCGAGGCCGCCGCCGCTCATCCTGAGACCTTGTTCGTCATCCGCGCCCACCCCGACGAGATGCGAAAGGGCAAGGAAAGCCAGGAGAGCGTTGAGGGTTGGGTGAGGGTGCATGGCGTTGAAGATTTGCAAAACGTCACCTTTGTAGACCCCACCACACCCCTTAGTTCGTATGAACTTATCCAACAGGCCAAATTTGTCATGGTTTATAATTCCTCTATTGGCCTGGAGGCCACTTTTCTAGGTATTCCCGTCTTGTGCGGCGGCAAAGCACGTTATACCCAATATCCCACTGTGTTTTTCCCTGCATCCCCCGACGAGTACGCCCGTCGCGCGGAAGAATTTTTGGCAGCAGAAAAAATTGAAGTCCCCGATGAATTCCTCCGCAACGCCCGCCGCTTTTTATATTATCAATTGTATAAAGTATCCTTACCCTTCGAACGCTATTTAGAAGAACACCCCTCCCCGGGATATGTGCAATTGAAGCAGTTTTCTTGGAAAGAACTGCTGCCGGAGCAGTCTGCTGGTATGCGGGCTGTTGTGAATGGAATCGTGGAAGGGGATGAGTTTATTCTATGAGCAAATACAGTTGTTCAATCATCATCCGCGCTTACAACGAAGAGGCGCACATCGGACGCCTGCTAACCGGCATCACCCAACAGAGCGCAGAAGGCCTGGAAATCATCCTCGTGGACTCCGGCTCCACGGATGACACGGTCAAAATTGCCGAACGTTTTCCGGTGAAAATCATCCCCATTAAGCCAGAAACCTTCACCTTTGGATCCGCCCTCAATCGAGGGATCCAAGCCTCAAGCGCGGACATTATCGTCATAGCCAGCGCACACGTTTATCCCATTTATCCCGATTGGTTAGAACAACTTTTAACCCCGTTCGCTGACCCCAAAGTGGCTTTGGTTTACGGCAAACAGCGTGGAAACGGCGACTCAAAATTCTCAGAACACCAAATCTTTGCACGCTGGTTCCCGGAACAATCTCAGTCCCATCAACTCCATCCATTTTGCAATAACGCCAATGCCGCTGTTCGGCGTTCTCTCTGGGAGCAGCATCCCTACGACGAGACCCTCACCGGGCTAGAGGACCTGGCATGGGCTAGATGGGCCATGGATGAAGAATATAAAATCGCCTATTCTGCGGAAGCCGAAATTGCTCACATCCATGACGAAAGACCCCGGGGAGTGTATAATCGCTACCGCAGGGAAGCCATTGCTTTCAAACGCATTTTCCCCGATGAGGAGTTCAGTTTGTGGGATTTTATGCGTTTATCCGTCTTCAACATCTTCAGCGACCTTTGGCACGCTTTGCGGCAGAAGAAGCTGATAGGCAGCTTTGGGAGTATTTTCTGGTTCCGCTTGATGCAGTTCTGGGGAACCTTTCAGGGATACCAATACGCGGGGCCTATCACCGCTAAATTACGGCAGACTTTTTATTATCCCCGCAGCCTGCGAGCAGCCTCTACCCATGGCCGGGATGTGAAGCCAATTGATTATCGAGAACAGAAATAGTTCAGTTAGTCCCTCAAAACAGGAGCTAATTATGGTGAAACATAAACAAATCAGTGCTTTATGTAATCAAATTGTAGAGTTGTTTTCTCCAAGTAAAATATTTTTATTTGGGTCTTATGCCTCTGGCTCTCCTCATCCTGATTCCGACGTGGACTTATTGGTAATATTGCCATTTGAAGGTAACAGCCCTCGTCAAGCAGCAGAAATACTCACCAAAACAAATCCGTCTTTCCCAATAGATTTATTGGTTCGCACTCCTGAACAAGTTCAACAGCGTATTGATATAGGAGATTTCTTTTTGAGCGAAATAGTTGAAAATGGGAGGATGCTCTATGAAGCGACTTACGCATGAATGGGTAGAGAAAGCTGAAGGAAATCGAATAAATTCGAGGCTGACTCACCTAATCCCTAGTCACTGATTCCTAGTTCCTAGCCTGGAGTTTCCCTCATGACCAAAATCGTAGCCAAAGCAAAAATAATCGCCCTCGTCCCCATGCGCCACCATTCCCAGCGCGTACCTGGAAAAAATTACCGTCCCTTAGGGGACAAGCCGCTTTACCATCATATCATTGAGACCTTGCAATCCGTTCCCGAAATCACGCAAGTCGTCGTAGACACGGATAGCCCCACAATACAGCAAGGCCTGGGGGAAAACTTCCCCGCCGTGCGTGTGTTACCCCGCCCCGAAGCCTTATGCGCCGATGATATCCCCATGAACGAGGTTCTGGCCTACGACACCTCTCAAGTAGAAGCTGATTTTTATCTCCAAACGCACAGTACGAATCCGCTCCTGAAAACTGAGACCATCTCAAAGGCTGTTCAAAAGTTCTTGGCTGTTCACCCGTCCTACGACTCCCTCTTCTCGGTGACGCGCCTCCAAACGCGATTGTGGGATCAGTTCGGACGCCCCATCAACCATAATCCCTCCATCTTGCTACAAACCCAGGATTTGCCCCCCGTCTATGAGGAAAACTCCTGCATTTATATCTTCATTAAAGACACCCTCCTCGCCCGCCGGAATCGTTTGGGAGAACGTCCCCTAATGTTCGAAATCGACGCCAACGAAGCCTGGGATATTGATGAAGAACTGGATTTTGAGATCGTGGATTTTTTGATGAGCAGGGGAACAGGAAAACAGGTGACCAGGGACTAGGGAACTAGGAATCAGTGACTACCAAACTACCAAACTAACTTACCATGCCCACTATCTTATTTACCGCCCCTTACATGATACCTTTCCTCGACCGTT
>DAOUWT010000112.1 GCA_030666985.1 Chloroflexota bacterium | reverse complement strand
TCGGGTCTCACAGGCAGACTCGTGGTGCAACGCATCCAAAAGCGGATGCAATGCACCACTAACATTTTGAGCAATTACCCCCTTTTCTTATGATGTCTGAGAAGTTTACCTCTTTTTCCCTTATTTGGGAACAACTCTAATATTCATTTCATAGAAAGCCAGATCGCTCAAGTAGATGATTGGATAGAACACGAAGTTCGCACTCATCACCCTGAAGTGCTAGTCTTGACCACTATTCCAGGTATTGGGCCAGTTTTTTCCGCTGGGATCGCTGCTGAAATTGGAGGTCTGCAACGTTTCTTTGATCCTCTCAAATACGATAAGAAACGCAACCGCTACCGAAGTAGAAATCTTCGCGTTGTTGAAGATGCCATAGCCAAGTTGGCAGGCCTCTGGTGGCCTCGTTCCAGTTCCGGTGGCTTTGAATCTGAAGACCGCCATATGGTCAAGAGTAGTAATCACTACCTACGCTATTACCTCATTCAGGCTGCCAATGTCATGCGCCGACATATCCCTGAATATTCTCGTTTCTACGCACGCAAGTATCGCGAAACTGTCAAACATAAACACAAGCGGGCTCTGGTTCTCACTGCCCGCAAGAGCGTTGGCCTTGTTGTGGGCCTGCTACACCGCAATGAGGCGTACCGCCCTAAGGAGACCTAAGCTACTCTTTTTCTCGCCATCCGTCTGTTCATAGATGTCTAGCAAACATAGTTATCTCAAACCTATGATACAGGCAATTATTGTTCCAAAATTGCCACCTGCGAAAAAAAATGTGCCTGGGTTGGCTCTGTTCAATGCGTCTATAACTTGCTTTTTTAAGGTGCTAATTTGGGGTAACTTCACCCCTTGACATTTACCGCACTACTAGTCCCTAGCCTTCGCCTCTTCCCAAAATCCGTCAAGTTCCCCAAAAGTATAAGAAGAAAGCTCGCGTCCCTGGGCGCAGGCTTTTTTTTCTAGGAATGTGAAGCGTGTCTTGAAACGGAGATTGGCTTCCCGCAGGGCGCTTTCAGCGTCCACATCGTGCCAGCGGGCCAGATTCACAACTGAGAAAAGCAAATCCCCCAACTCAGCCCGGCGGGATTCCTCGTTGGGGGCATTCCGCACCTCGTCAAACTCTTCCATAACTTTATCCATCACCCCCGTAATATCCGGCCAATCAAAACCTACCCGGGCGGCCCGTTTCTGGTAGGCTTCGGCTTGGGTGAGGGCCGGTAAGGCCACAGGTACGCCATCCAGCATACCTTTATCCTCTCCGTTTTCGCGGCGTTCTTCGGCCTTGATGCGCTCCCAATGCTGAATAACCTCCTCAGCTTCATCAGCGTTCAAATCGCCAAAGACGTGCGGGTGACGATGGATAATTTTGTCGTGAATCCCCTGCAAAATTTCGGCCATAGTAAACTCCCCATACTCGCTGCCAATTTGGGCATGGAGGACAATCTGCAACAGTAAATCCCCAAATTCCTCCCGCATGGCGTCCGGGTCATCGGCATCCAGGGCGGCGAGCACCTCGTAGGTTTCTTCCAGCAAGTTGGGACGCAGGGATTGGTGATCTTGTTCCTTATCCCAGGGGCAGCCGTTGGGGGCGCGAAGGTGGGCGATGATCTCTTGGAAGGCCTCAAAGGATGTGCCCGGCCCCAAAGCGGGAACGTATAGTGAGGTGCGTGTTCCAATATGTTGGCTCCGGTCTATTTGGTAGAGGGGGAGATTTTCCACCTTTTGGGCAGATGTGCCAGCCCCATGCACCAGGCAGACAGGGTGCGTGTCGGGGTAGGTTGCCATCAGGGTGAGTTTGACGTTCGAGGCTACGTGGGGGGAATAGAGCTGGGCGATGAGGGCTGGCGCGTGGGGAGGGAAGGGGGGATGATGGGCTTGGGCAAGCTCCAGGGCGTCCACGAGCGCGGCCTGGGGGAGGGGATCCACGCCCAGGGCTGCGCAGACCGGCTCCACGAAGCTGATTCCCGCCACAATCTGGACTGAAATCCCCCGGGACCGGGCCTGCCGCACAATCTCCGGGCTGGTCGCCTCCGCGATGTAGGGGTCGCCGGGGACAGCGTAAACCACTCCCCCGGGGCGTTGACCTAACCCCAGGACGCGGTCAACAATCTCCCGGTAAAGGGCTTCAAATGATTCCGCTTTTTCGTAGAGGTGGTCAAAGGAATGCGCCGTGAGGTGGGGCGGGAAGCCATCCACGGTAGGGTGCTGGCGGGTACGGAGATATATCTCAGTGGCCTCGTTTAGGACTTGCCAGGCCTGGCGCGTCAGGAGATGGGGGTCTCCTGGCCCTAAGCCGAGGATGGTAATTTGCGGGGAAGAGGTTGAATTGGTCATATTTTCATTTGTGGATGCGTCATCTCAAAAATAGGGGGCAAGACTTCCGAAGTTTTTGTAGTGCAAACTTCGGAAGTCTCGGCCCCATACACAAAAACGCGGAGAACACCAATCCCCTCTTTCGTGTCCTCCGCGTTATTGGGAACGAGAAGAGTTACATCTCATCCATTGAATGTAAACAAAACGTTAGCGCTTGGTATAGGTCGGGGCCTTGCGGGCGCGTTTGAGACCCGGCTTTTTGCGTTCCTTGATCCTGTCGTCGCGGGAAAGGTATCCCCCCGTGCTCAAGGCCGGGCGCAGGTCAGGATCCATTTTCAGTAAAGCGCGTGCCAATCCCAAACGGACGGCATCGGTTTGCCCGGTAACTCCGCCGCCTTGAACCAAGACACTGACATCAAATCTAGCGCGATTGTAATCAACCGCATCGAGAGGCCCCAATATGATCTCTGGATCACCCATGCGGGTAAAGTATTCTTCTAAGGGTTTTTCGTTGACGATAAATTCGCCAGAGCCGCTCACGATCCGCACCCGACAAGTGCTTGCTTTGCGGCGGCCAACACCTTCAAAATATTCTGTCATAATAGCTCCTTAATTTCCGGCTTCCAAAAAGCGATGGCATCCCTGAACGCTTTCAAAAGGCAGGCCCAGGTATGTGCGCATGGTAATCATTAGGGTAAAACTTCTTCAATAGGTTTGGGTTTCTGAGCGTGATGGGGGTGCTCAGTACCGGCGTAGACTCGCAGTTTTTTCCGCAGGCGACGGCCCAAGCGATTGTGAGGGAGCATGCCTTTGACGGCATGTTCGATCACGCGCTCTGGGTTGCTAGCAAGTTGATCACGGAGGCTAATTTGCTTCAGTCCGCCAGGATAGCCTGAATGGCGATAATACATTTTTTGGTCTAATTTTTTGCCGGTGACTATAATGTGTTCGGCATTGATAACGACCACAAAATCGCCCTGGTCTACACCAGGAGTGAATGTGGGTTTATGTTTTCCCAAAATAAGGGCAGCAATTTTTGTTGCCAGACGCCCAAGGTTCTGATTTTTAGCGTCTACTAAGACCCACTCATGCGAAATATCATCAGCTTTAGGGTAATACGTTTTTTTCACTGTCATCCGCTCCACTATTCAAACTAAAGACTCACAAGGGTAAGATTCTGAAAATATACCTTGTATGTCTAATGGCTTATTTTTTCAATTTCAGTTCATTCTGCATAGACCACTTCTCTCAAAGTTAAGCCTTGAGCCGGGGCTAATCCCTGGACGGGTGGTACTGCTGGGTTTTGGAGATACCGTAGAACAGCATCTGCTTGCTCTTTCTCTTGGCCGATAGCGACCAGCAATTCTACAATGTGCCGCACCATGTGGTAGAGAAAAGCATTCCCACGTACTTCGAAGAAGTATTCGTCTCTTTCCTGTTTCCAGGAAGCTGCCATAATTTCTCGGATTGTGCTTCCGCCCGGTTTATGTGGGCTTCCGAAGGCCGCAAAATCATGAATGCCTATTAAATTCTGGGATGCAGCCTGTAAGCGCTCCAAATCCAGAGGGGGCCAAATTCGCCAGGCGTAGCGCTCACGCAGAGGGTCCCGGGTAGGGGAAGAATAAATACGATATATGTAACAGCGTTCCAGAGCCTGGTAACGAGGATGGAAATCAACTCTGGTTTGCTGTACTTCTCTCAAGGCAATATCCTGCGGGAGCAGGGAGTTCAGAGCTTGTTGGAGGTCGCCGTCGGGATGCTTCCAATTCAGGTCAAAGGCAATCACTTGCCCAGAAGCATGAACACCAGTATCGGTGCGGCCTGCAAATAAGACGGCATTTTCTGGCGGCCAAGCTAGTTGGCGCAAAGCCGCTTCTACCTCTCCTTGTACGGTTCGGATGCCGGGGGCTTGGCGCTGTGACCCGTGGAAACATGTTCCATCGTAAGCGAGTATGGCTTGGTAACGTGCAGTTGTTCTATTCTTCGACAAGCTCTAGGATCACCATGTCGGCAGAATCACTTCGCCGAGGGGACAGCTTGATCATCCGTGTGTAGCCGCCTTGCCGGTCCAAATAGCGGGGAGCAATGTCCTCGAAAATCTTTTTGACAATCTCTTTGTCATTATCCAGGCGAGCCGCTGCCATCCGGCGAGCATGAACCTGTCTTTCAGGCTCAGCATCATGAGCTCGCTTGGCGATAGTGATTATTTTTTCAGCCGGACGCCGAATGAATTCTGCCTTAGCGCGTGTTGTGCGAATACGTTCATGCTCAAAAAACTGCTTAAGCATGGTGCGACGTAAAGCGCCCCGCTGTGCAGATGTTCGATTAAGTTTTTTACCAGCAACCTTATGTCGCATTGTTCTTACTCCACTCTATCTCCCTCTAAATGAAGGAAGCTATGTTCTATTAGTCTCTCTTGTAACTCGTCCAAACTCTTCACGCCAAAATTGCGTATGGAAAGAAGAGCATCATCACCTTTATCTTGCAACTCCAACACTTCGCCAACGGTGGTTATTCCAGTGCGTTTGAGGGAATTGAAAACTCGTACAGACAGGTCAAGTTCTTCGATAGGTATTTCGATCTCTTCTTCTTGCGGCATAATTGTTATAGCTTCTTCGGCCATAGCGACCAAGGACTCCGCTGTGATGCCAGCCAAGTGCTGCAAGTGCAGCATCAATGTTTGCGCGCTGATACTTAGAGCTTCTTCAGGCTGAATTGTGCCATCCGTCCAGATCTCAATCGTCAGGTTATCGTAATTTGTACTTTGCCCAACACGGGCCGAGGTGACCTCCCAATTGACACGACGGACAGGATTATAGATAGCATCTACCGGAAGCTCTCCAATCGGAAGCCGGCCTGTGTGCTCATCAGCAGGGACGTAGCCCCGGCCTCGACTGACTGTCATTTCGATAGACAATGGTGTTTCTCGCCCATCTACCGTCAATAAATATAGATCAGGGTTGATAATTTCTACTTCAGGCGGAGTAACTATGTCCGCTGCGGTAACAACGCCTTCTCCTTCAATCTCCAAATAAAGATTGGCAAAATCACCTTCGTGCAGCTTCAGACGTAACTTTTTGAGGTTAAGCATGAAACGAAGGACATCTTCTCGCACACCGTCGATTGTATCGTATTCATGATCGACCTCAACAATACGGATCGATGTTATCGCTGCACCTTCTAGGGATGATAACAACACCCGCCGCAGTGCATTGCCCAAGGTGACGCCATAACCCCGTTCTAAGGGTTGGACTTCATACTTCCCATAAGCTTGAGCCTCTGCCGTACGGCCAATCCTTGGCACTACCATATTATTCATTCTTAACACGGTTCACCTCTCAAAATCCGATCGTTCCTCCGCATATTGGACAACATTACCGCGAATAATACTCAACGATAAGCTGCTCGTCCAAGCTGCCGCTGATTTCCGACCGTTCGGGGAGACGCACAACTTTTCCAGCCAGCTTCTCCAGGTCACGATCAACCCATTCTGCAGAATTGCGATCTTCAGCTTCTTTTCGCAAGTTTTTAAAATATGTTCGCTGCTGGGAACCTTCCCGCACAGCAATTTCATCTCCGAGGGAGAGGATCATAGAAGGCACATCTGTACGACGAGAATTGACATTGAAGTGGCCATGGGCTACCAACATGCGAGCCTGAGGGCGGCTAACAGCATACCCTAAGCGATAGACTGCATTATCGAGACGCATTTCCAGAAGTTGGAGCAGGTTAAAACCTGTCAAACCGCGCTGTTGAAGGGCTTTTTGGTAGTAACGTCGGAACTGACGCTCAGAAACATCGTAAACGCGACGCGCCTTCTGTTTTGCACGTAATTGACGGGAGAAATCCGATTGGCGGCTGCGACGAAATTGAGATCCTTGCCCATGTTCTCCCGGTGGATAACTTCGACGCTCGAAAGCACATTTCCCAGTAAAGCAACGCTCGCCTTTTAGAAACAGCTTTTCGTTTTCTCGCCGGCACACTTTGCACCTTGGCCCACGGTATCTTGACATAAAACTTTCCTCTTCTATCTAATAACTCAAGTAATTACAATTATATTTATCAACTTTCAGACAACTTCGGGTTTCTAGGAACTTGCGGGGTTGAAAACGGAGTGAAACGTAAAACGTGACCGAGTAATTCACGCATCACGTTTCGCCATAGGCATGCACAGTAACGTTCTAGAAGCAAATCTCGTGAAATCCCGAAGAACCACAATTTTATATACGGCGTTTCTTGGGAGGCCGACAACCATTATGAGGCACTGGGGTTACATCAGTAATCGAAAGTATCTTCAGTCCCATAGCTTCCATGGCTCTCAGGGAAGCCTCACGTCCTGGGCCTGGGCCTTTGATGAATGCTTCAACTTCGCGCAAACCCAGCCCCATAGCTGTCTTGATGGCCTCATTTGTAGCCAAGCGAGCAGCAAAGGAAGTACTTCTTCGAGAACCATCAAAACCCAAGGAGCCTGCACTGCTCCAACAAACAGTATTCCCCTGATGATCTGTCACAGTAATAATCGTGTTGTTGAATGTCGCTTTGACATGAACTTGTCCAGATGCCAATTTGCGTTTTTTTCGAACCGACTTGCGTTTTTTTTGAGCCATTTTACCTCTCACTATTCCTAACTTAGTTGTGTATCTTTATGCAAACCCCACCAGGCAGGATTCCGCACCAGATAAACTTAGGTCTTTTGCATACCGCGCCGACGACCACGCCCGGCCACTGTTTTCTTGGGGCCTTTGCGAGTACGAGCGTTTGTCCGGGTTCGCTGTCCATGGACCGGTAATCCTTTTCTATGACGAATACCACGGTAGCACCCAATTTCCACTAGGCGCTTAATATTCATCTGTACCTCGCGGCGCAAGTCACCTTCAACCTTGTAATTTTTGTTGATGCGCTCTCGGATAGAAGCAATTTCCGAACCAGTTAGGTCTTTGACCCGTGTGTCGGGATCAATCCCCAGTGTATCTAAAATCTCTAAAGACCGGGTATTGCCAATCCCATAGATATAGGTCAAACCAATCTCAATCCGTTTATTACGTGGTAAATCAACACCTTCAATTCGAGCCATTTTTATTTATCCTTGCCGTTGTTTATGTTTCGGATTTTCACAAATAACGTAAACTCTGCCTTTACGTCTTACAATCTTGCACTTGTCACAGCGTTTTTTTACAGAAGAAGATACTTTCATGATCTCACACTCTCTTTTTCAAATCATTATTTTTTGCTAACCAAGGGGTCAGCCAAAAACACAATTATACTTACTCCATGCTTTCTAGTCTAGGGCGAAACCTAGAATTACTAGGGCAATTGCATAGAGATACAAACCCATTCCTTACCTGCGCTCGAGATGGGTCGGTAGCCCCATCGGGTGCGGAATCCAGGGGAGCTGGCGA
>DAOUWT010000156.1 GCA_030666985.1 Chloroflexota bacterium | reverse complement strand
TATCCTCACTTGGGCATCGGTTGCTGTCATTGTCTTTGACCTCCTTATTTCTAAAGAGGTTAGTTTACAGCAACTCTACCGATTTTCCTAGTGGGCATTTCTAATTGTCGTCAATGGGTAATTATAATTGTCGTTGGACACGAGCTTCCGACTCCAAAGGTAAAGGCGGAGGTGACTGTCACCTCCGCCTAGCAATTAACCAAAAAAGCGGAAGTCTTTTTCAGACTCCCGCTTTTAATGTCTAAATTGCAAGTAGGCTAGTCCAAAGCGTCGTAGCCAGGGCCTTCCTCGAAGAAATCATCATTGATCTGAATAGCATCGCTAAGGTCTACAACCTCACCTTCTTTGAGGTAACGGACAGTTGTGAGAACATAGGCTTCGCCGTCAACATCTTCCCCTTCATATTCCTCATCAAAGCCCTCAGTGCCTGCTTTAGCGATCAGGGTTTCGCCGCCGTAAGCCTCGTAAGCGTCAGGGACTTCATCATCCATATAAATAGCTTCTTGATCGCACTCAGGAGTACAAGCGCCGCAATCAATACATTCCATAGAATCAATATAATATTGCGGCCATTCTGCTTGCGGTTCACCAGGCACAATACACTCGGTCGGACAAACATCTACACAACTTCCACAACGGACACAAAGGGCGGTAATAACATGAGTCATAACAAAAATCCTCCAAATCTAGCTAGAAAAGTGAATATTAGATACAATATGCTTGCATTAAGCACTTCGTAGCGATTGTAGTCCGCCGCTTTAACTTTGTCAAGAATGCCTATGCAAAAAACTTCCCCTCCTATCTCTCCCCTGGCTGCAATACCCTTTGGCATCTTGGCTGTATCAACATCTTCCATCTTCATTCGCTACGCGCAAGAATACGCCTCCTCTCTGAGCGTGGCTGCTTTTCGCTTGACCTTTGCGGCGCTTATCTTATCTCCCCTCGTCCTCCTGCGTCACCGTGAAGAATTGCGAGCCATAACAAAAAAAGAGCTTGGTTTGGCATTGCTTTCAGGCGGGTTGTTGGCCGTCCACTTTGGGACCTGGATCACTTCTTTGGAGTACACCACCGTAGCCAGCTCCGTCGTCCTGGTGAGCACTTCGCCCTTATGGGTGGCCCTACTCTCACCCTTTTTCTTGGGGGAGAAAATCTCCCGCTCCGTTCTTGTGGGGATGGGCCTGGCCCTGTTGGGGGGAGCAACCGTGGGGATAAGTGATAGCTGCACCTGGGGGGGAGGTTCCCTGGCGTGCCCGTCTTTTGCTGAATTTGTGGGTGGGACAGCCTTTGTGGGCGACGCCCTGGCCCTGGGGGGAGCGCTAACCGGAGCGGGCTACCTCGTCATTGGGAGACGCCTCCGAAACAAGCTCTCATTGCTGCCTTATATATTCGTGGTATATGGAATGGCAGCCGTAGGCCTGTGCCTGGCCTTGCTTGGCTTAGAAGGTCTCCCGACCGGATACCCCCCCAAAGTGTATTTATGGTTTGTGCTCTTAGCATTAGTGCCCCAGTTATTAGGGCACTCCACCTTCAATTGGGCCTTGCGCTATCTCTCGGCTGCCTATGTTTCCATTACTATGCTGGGCGAACCCATAGGCTCCACGATTTTGGCTTATTTTTTACTGGATGAAAAGCCGACTTTCTTGAAGTTATTTGGTGCTATACTTATCTTAGTTGGCATTTACATGGCTTCGTCTAGGCGGCAAGCGAAATTAAACTAGCTGGCGCATTGCACTCCACGGTTTTAGGAGTGCGTTGCACCCGCTGAACTACAACCTGATGTGCAACGCACCCAAAAGAAGGTGCAATGCACATCTCTACAGCTGGTGCATTGCACTCCACGATTTTAGGAGTGCGTTGCACCTGCGGATCTGAAACCCGATGTGCAACGCACATCTCTAAAGCAGAGGAGTGAATGTGGCTAAAAAGAAAAAAGATAACAAACCCAAACGCATATTTACCCAAAAGAACGCCCCACATTGGTTGTCCTTTCTGAGCAGAATTTGGCTCCGTTTTAGACATTTTGCTTGGGACATTGGCGGCACTGTGGTATTGGCCCTATCTCTGATGATGCTATTAGCCATTCTCCTGCCTGAGTTGGTAAGTGGTTCAGTGCTATCTAAGGGGGTAAATTTTCTTAAGCATGTAGTAGGTTGGGGGAGTGTGTTTGTGGTTGCTTCGGGCGGGGGGATTGGGTTGTGGATGCTGCGGCAGCGGGCGGAGTACATTCCTCCTATTAAGTGGAAACGGATTTTCGCCCTGGAAGCAGCAGCTTTCTCTGGGATTACGCTCATGACCATCTTGGGAGGGCACTCTATACCTCAGGCCGAAGAAGGCCAGGCTGGGGGCTTGGTGGGCTGGGGTTTGGTGGAGTTCTTTTCCCGGTGGTTAGGCTTGTGGGGGACGGGGATATTGGCCGCTTTGGGCTTGGTGTTTGGAGGCCTAATTGGCTTGGATATCACCGAGCATCTCAAGGTTTGGGGGAAGAAAGCCTGGGAGATGGCAAGGGGAGCGCCCGCCCCCGCCGGAAAGGGGCCCGTTTCAGGATCGGTTTCCGCGCCACCTGCCAGAGAAAAACCTTCCCCACGGGCACAACGCCTCCCTCCGGAATTCCGCAAAAGGTTCAAGGTATCCCCCAACGAGGACGAGCCTGTCTCCCCTCCCCCCAGGGACCCCGATTTACCTCCCCTGGATTTGCTGGGCAGCGGACGCTCCTCGCGTCCCGACGAGAGGCACATCAACACCACGGCGGGGCTGATAGAGAAAACGTTGGCCGAGTTTGGAATTCCCGCCGAAGTGGTAGGTTTCCAGGTGGGGCCGACGGTGACGCAGTTTGCCGTGAAACCCGGCTATATGAACGGAGGCGAGGACGTAGAAGATGAGGAGAAGAAAAAGGTGCGGGTTTCTAAAATTACGGCCCTCGAAAAGGATTTGACTTTGGCTTTGTCGGCTGAGCGGCTGCGGATCGAGGCTCCGGTGCCGGGGAGACCGTATATAGGGATTGAAGTTCCTAATGCCAAATCAAGCCTGGTACACCTGCGCCCTTTGTTGGAGTCTAAGGAGTTTTATAAACTGGGTTCTCCACTGGCAATTGCCCTGGGGCGGGATGTGTCTGGCGCCCCCGTTGTGGCGGATTTGGCTAGGATGCCGCACTTGTTGATAGCGGGAACGACCGGCTCGGGGAAGAGTGTGTGCATCACTTCTTTGACGGCTTGTTTGGTTATGAATAATACTCCGGCAGAATTGCGTTTGGTGATGATTGATCCCAAAATGGTGGAATTGGTGCGCTTTAATGGCTTACCGCACTTATACGGGAACGTCGAGACAGACCTGGAACGCATTTTGGGCGTCTTGCAGTGGGTTGTGGCGGAGATGGATAAGCGCTATAAGTTGTTGGAAGAAACCAGTTCGCGCAATATTGATACTTATAATCGCAAGATGCGCCGTCGGAAGAAGGGTGAATCTTTGCCGCGCATTGTGGTCATGCTCGATGAGTTGGCGGATTTGATGATGATGGCCCCCGGCCAAACAGAGCACAGCCTGGTGCGTTTGGCGCAAATGGCGCGAGCAACGGGCATTCACCTGGTGGTAGCCACGCAGCGCCCCAGCACCGATGTGGTCACGGGTTTGATCAAGGCCAATTTCCCGGCGCGTTTGTCGTTTGCGGTTGCTTCGGGGGTCGATTCCAGGGTTATTTTGGATAAGGGGGGAGCCGAGTCGCTATTGGGGAAAGGTGATATGCTCTTTTTGTCTCCCGAAAAGGGATCGCCTTTGCGTGCTCAAGGCGCTATTGTTACTAGCAAGGAATTGGAAAAGATAATTTTGGCCTGGCAAAAAGAGTCTCCGGAGGATGAAAAGAGGCCGCCTTGGGAAAAGGTGATTGCCGAACAGGCCGCTCTCGAAGAATTTGATGAACTGGTTAAAGAGGCCTTTAAGATTGTCCGCGACTCTCAGAGTGCTAGTACTTCTAAAGTTCAGCGAAAACTGCGGATTGGGTATCCCCGCGCAGCGCGTTTGATGAACGAGTTGGAAGAATTAGGGTATGTGGGTCCTTCCCAGGGCAGCGGAAAGGAACGCGAGGTATTCATTGCTCCCGATGAAAAATTCCAGGCTGCATGATTTAGGAGTTTAGTATATGTCAACAGGTTTTTATATAGGCACATGGTTCGTTCATTATTATGGCATCATCATCATGGTCGGCGTTTTAGCGGCCATGGGATTGTCCACCTGGGGTGCAAAACGACTGGGAAAAGACCCCGAGTTTTTGTTAGACGCTTTCCCATGGGTCTTGCTAGCCGGGATAGTTGGAGCACGCATCTGGCATATCTTTACCCCACCGGAGTCCATGGTCGCGCGGGGAATTACCACAAAATACTATCTGACCCATTTCTTTGATGCTGTCGCAATCTGGGAAGGCGGCCTGGGTATTTTCGGAGCCGTAATTGGCGGAGCCTTGGCACTCTTTCTGTACGCGGGATATCGAAAAGAAAGTTTTTTGGTTTGGGCCGATATTGTCGTCCCCGGCTTGGCGTTGGCGCAAGCCATTGGGAGATGGGGGAATTTCATCAACCAAGAAGTTTATGGAATGCCGACCACCTTGCCTTGGGGTATTTTCATCGATAAAGCCCATCGCTTGCCCAGTTTTATAGAAGAGGCTTATTACCACCCCCTCTTCTTATACGAATCTGCCTGGAGTTTATTCGTCATGGGGATGCTCTTATGGCTCGGATACCGCTATCACGAACGCCTTCAGCCGGGGAGCCTCCTTTTGGCGTATTTGATCCTTTATGCAGGCGGGCGTTTTGGACTGGAATTCTTGCGCCTGGATGCTTCCACTGTGGCAGGTGTGAACGCGAATCAAATCTTTATACTCGTTATCGGCATCTTGGCTGGAGCCGCTTTATTGTGGCGGCAGCGATTTAGAGAGAAGGTGATGAGTGACGAGTGATGAGTGATGAGTGACTCTCCCCTTGCCCCTTGCCCCCTGCCCCTTGCGTTAGAGCAGTATAGGACGTAATTATGAAAACAATGATACGCACCGAAAACCTCACCAAACACTTTAAAGATTTTGTCGCGGTAGATAAGGTCAATCTGCGTGTCCAAGCGGGGGAGGTCTTGGCCTTGCTGGGACCCAACGGGGCCGGAAAAACCACCACCGTGCGCATGTTAACCTCGATTTTACGCCCTACAGAAGGGCGAGCTTGGGTAGCCGGGTATGACGTGGTCGCTGAAAGTACCCAGGTCAGACAATCTGCCGGTGTGCTAACCGAGCATCATGGGCTTTATAAACGTATGTACACTGAGGAGTACTTAGATTTTTTTGGCCAACTATACGGAATGGATGCCCAACAACGGAAGGCTCGAATTCACGAACTGCTCCATAAGTTTGGTCTGGATCAAGCAAGCGGGCGGCGGATTGGCGAGTTCTCCAAGGGGATGCGTCAGAAATTGTCTTTGGCTCAAGCCTTGCTGCACTCCCCGCCGGTTTTGTTGTTGGATGAACCAACATCAGCCATGGATCCGGAAAGTGCGCGTTTGGTGCGGGATGCTATCAAGTCGCTCCGTTCTGCAGAGCGGGCTATTATCATTTGTACCCACAATCTCGCGGAAGCGGAGGAGTTAGCCGATAAAATTGCCATCATCCGGCGGGGAAAAATCATTGCCAACGATTCTCCTCAATCTCTAAAGCAGCAATTGCTAGGCGAGGGGGAATACCGAGCCACTTTTCGTAAGGCCCTAGACGGGAGAGAGCTTCCCCTTCCCCCCGGCGTAAATGTGACCTCTCTGGGCGCGGATTGGTTTCGCTACCAAACACCTTCTCCTGAGCTTACCAATCCGCGCCTCTTACAGGATCTGCTTGAGGCGGATTTCTTGGTGGTCAGCTTGCAAGAAGTTCCGCGAAGTTTAGAACAGGTTTACCTTCATGCAGTAAATACCGTACCTTCTCAAAAAACATGGGGCAAGACTTCCGAAGTTTGCACTTCAAAAACTTCGGAAGTCTTTGCCCCCCAAGATATTGAAAAGATACTAAATACCCCTTCTGAAAAGGAGGCTGAAGATGTGGGATAATCTCCAAAAGGCGTTCATAATCACTCGTCGAGAAGTCAGAGATCAATTCCGCGATTGGCGGATTATCGTACCAATTATCATCCTGACCATGTTTTTCCCAGGCCTAATGAATTTCACCGCACGCCAGGCAGTCGAATTTGTAGAAAAATATGGGGCTGACATTATTGGGGATCGCCTTATCCCCTTTTTATTGATGGTGGTGGGATTCTTTCCCATTTCGGTCTCGCTCGTCATAGCCCTGGAAAGTTTTGTAGGGGAAAAAGAACGCCAAAGCATTGAACCTCTCCTTAACAGCCCCCTGACGAATATCCAACTCTATTTGGGAAAATTATTTGCCGTCATGTTTCCCCCTCTTATGGCGAGTTACCTGGGAATTGGAGTGTATTTAGTTGGGGTCTACCGGCAAGTGGG
>DAOUWT010000153.1 GCA_030666985.1 Chloroflexota bacterium | reverse complement strand
TTGAGTGATTACTCCTCCTCCACCATAAAACACGCTCACTTCAGATCCTCCTCCCGGCTTTCCGGGCAAAGCCTCCCCACCCGTCAAAGTACATATATTCCCCACTATTCCAGTTTCTGCCCCACTACCCAACAAATACACTGTTCCGGTTACATTCCCGGTAGATCCAACAGGACAAACACAATTGGTTTCACTCGGACAAAAAGAATTCTTGCATAAACCATCAATACAACTGGTACCTTCCACACATGTTCCTCCACCGGAGCAATCTTCATAACAAGCAATTAAGTCTTCTTCACCGTCATCTCCACCATCTCCACCATCTCCACCTTCATCAGGTGGAACATCGCAAATATTTATGCATGGATTATACGGTGACGGACAAGTACCCACACACTCCTCCTCCCCATAACACTCATAAATACTACAACTTGTCTTTGGCCCATGCACACAATCCACCTCATCACAATTACGATGATCAGGTATTCCAAAAGGATTATCACATGTATACAAATTCCACTCACACAACTGAGCTTGTCCGGAACAATCATGGCACAACACATTGCAAGCGCAAGCGCAATAAATCGGTGAAACACCCTCTAAATCACATATTTGAGCCTTGACTAAACTCTGCACACCAAACAAATACAATCCTGACATAAATAAAAAAACAAGCAAAACTTTTATTTTTTTCATATATCTATTTTTAATTCTCTTTTTTCTTCACATCCATAACCGACTATCATCTCGGCAGTCATAATCTTCTCCCCTTCAACCTTAACCTGAATTAAAATATCGCTATTATTTGGAATTAATAACTTAACTTCTTCAAAACCCGTCAACACCCCTTTACTGGCTTTTTTAAAATCAATAAACACTTCTTTAGCCTTAACCGTCACTCCGTTTTTATCTGTCCAAATCTCTGGAATACATTTTAAATACACTTGATTTGGTACAATTACTTCATATTCCTTTTCTCCCACCACTACCATTACTTTCCCATCCAACCACTCGCCAACCATTCCTTTTACTTGAGCTTTATCTGAAAACACACTCTCTGTTTCTTGATTGGATTTTAATGGAGCAACATACTTTGCCGGATCATATTTCTTTTTATCGGGCAACACCCTGCTTGCTTTAATTTTTTTTTCTTTGTTTTCTTGTTGTCTAGTCTCTTTTTTTTGTAAAAATAACTCATACCCCAAATACCCTAACACCCCCATTAACAATAATATTATTCCCAAAATACCGATAATCTTTTTTTTATCCATTAAATAAATATATCACATTACTCATTGTCCACAAACTCACTTTCTAACATAGATACATTAAACAAATAAAATCCAACATCTACGGTTGGACTTATCTTATTAATGATTTCACCCAAATCATTAATCCTATTACTATGAACACCCCCATATTCAAAAGCCGGCCCTAATTCATCAGGATTTTCTGTAAAATACCTCACATAACCTTGGTTAAATAACTCCTCTTTTTTATCATCAACAATCGGATTATCTTTTAAACCCACAGAACTTCTAAATCTAAAAATTATGCCCACATCAACCAGCTTTCCAATATTTTTCTCCATAAATCCCTCAAATTCTGCTTGAGAATTAATTTCTTCCGTTACATCACTATTTTTATCACGCATATAATGCATTAAATGCCATCCATCATTATCTCTAATAGCATTTAATCCGCTTATTATTTCCAATGTCCCCGGATCAAAATACAAACCCAAATAATATGTCACCCCGTCCTTTACTACTTCGTCATTACCTAAATATAAGTACTCGTTATACCATCTCATCGATCTAATATCATAGTCTAACCCTCCATAAGAATATTTTTGCTCATAATGCGGATTATTTTCCCTGCAATCCTCAGCCATTTCTTCTAAGCTGGCAAATCCTGTTTCTTCTAAAGCTTTATCAATAATCGGCTGCTGAAAATCCGGATCAAAACCCGACTCTATTTGAGGCGCAACTGCCTCCACTATGCTCCACCCGTTTTCTTCCGTATATCGTCCCAAAATATCTCTTTCCCCATCTCTATCCAAATCCTCCCCAGTTATAATTTGCACCCCATATTCATCACTCCATTCAATCTGGATATCAACATATCCTTCCTCTCCATATTCCGCAATTATTTCATCAGGAACACTTGGTATAGTCTCCACCCATCCAACTTCAGTCAAGATGAAAACTGGCGTGCCCTGGGGGTTGAGTAGAGCTAGAGCATCGGGGTCATAGTTGAGACCTTTCGCGCTCTCCGGCGTGGCGGGGATGGGCGTTGGGGTTGGGGTTGCGGTAGGCGTGGGCGATGGGGCGGCAGCCGCGGCGGGAATGGTTGTCGCCGTGTGCGGTGTCTCCTCCACGGGGAGAGGGGAGGCGCAGGCGGCGAGTGCGGTGAGGGATGTGAGGAGTATGAGGTATGTGAGGTATTTGAGGGGTGTGAGGGGTTTCATGGTTGGTCTCCTTGTGTTAAGATGGTTTCTCTCTCTATTTTATCATTAACGCCCAGGTGCGTTGCACTCCGTATTTGAGTGCATTGCACCTGGGGGAACAGGAGAGCAGGGTAGACAGACTATCCTCGAATAAAGTAAGAAATAAATAATTTCCCCATTTCACTTGCCCTAGAGACCTAAACCGTGCCCATTATCTCCGTCCTCCTCCCCTGCTACAACGCCGAGCGGGAGAACAAAACGTTGGGTATTTTTTTGTGTTGAATGCTGCTAAAAATGGGCGATATGATGATATAATCAAAATAAGAAGTGTAAATATCTTGTTAAAACACGGAGTAGCCACAAAGTAGATGAGTTTACAATTTGAATGGGATAGCCGAAAAGCGAAGATAAACACAAAAAAGCATGGCGTTAGTTTTGACGAGGCCAGCACAGTATTTGCCAATCCGTTATCACGTATCTTTTATGATAAGGAACATTCTATAGATGAAGAACGAGAAATTATCATTGGACATTCTACAATTCACCGTCTTATAATAGTTTGTTTTACTGAACGGAGTAGGGATTTAGTCCGTATAATTAGTGCTCGTAAGGCAACCAAGAAAGAAGGTAAAGCATATGAAAAAAACACAAACTTCTGAAGTCCACGATATAGTTGAGCATGACATGCTTCCCGAATATGACTTTGATTACAGTAAAGCACGCTCAAATCGTTTTGCTGATAGGTTTAATGAAGAAGAACGTCTTGTTGTATTGCTTGATCCAGACATTGCAGAAGTATTTACTACACCAGAAACAGTGAACACGGTACTTCGCGCTCTTATTTCTACTATGCCAGGAATTTCAAAATCGGATACTAAAGAAGAATCTTTAGCGACAGCGTAGACATATCTAACTTGATGGGGAATACTTTATCTAGGCAAGAATATTCTATGCTTATTCAAAACGGGTCTCAAAGATTTGACATTAAATTTCGTCTGCCCCTGAAACCTAAACCGTGCCCATTATCTCCGTCCTCCTCCCCTGCTACAACGCCGAGCGCACCCTCGCAGAAACCCTCACCTCCCTGTCCGAGCAAACTTTGGGGGATTTCGAGGTGGTCGCCGTGGATGATGGCTCCACTGACAACACCCTGTCAATTCTGGGGGATTGGGGGGAGCGTGACGCCCGTTTCCGCGTTTTTTCCGAACCCCATGGGGGGATCATCCCTGCAGCGAACCTGGGGGTGAGGTTATGCCGGTCCCGGTACGTGGCCCGCATGGACGCGGACGACCGCGCTCACCCCGAACGCCTCGCCCTCCAGGTAGAATATCTCAACACGCACCCCAACGTGGCCGCCGTAGGCTCGCTGGTGAAAGGCTTTCCAGAAGAGCACGTGGGGGAAGGATTCCAACTCTACTATGAGTGGCTCAACTCCCTCATCACCCACGAAGACATTTGCCGCGAAATCTTCGTTGAAAGCCCGCTTCCCAACCCGAGCATGACTATACGCAAATCATGGTTCGAGCACGTGGGCGGATACCAAGACCACGGCTGGCCCGAAGACTACGACTTTTGGCTGCGGATGTATTTAGCCGGGGCGCGTTTCGCCAAAATCCCCCGCGTCCTGCTGGAGTGGCGCGAACATCCCGACCGCGTCACCCACACCGACAGCCGCTATAGCGTGAAAAATTTTCTGCGTGCCAAGGCGCACTACCTCGCCCAGGGCCCGCTCCAAGGCCGGGACGCCGTCATCATCTGGGGCGCGGGCATGACTGGCCGCCGTTTGAGCAAGCATCTCATCCGTGAAGAACATCAGCCCGTGGCAGCCTTTGTGGACATTGACCCCCAAAAAATCGGCCGCACCCGCCGGGGACGTCCCATCATCCCCCGCGAAGAACTCATGGATTGGTGGGGACGCTACGAAAACCCCGTCTTGCTGGCTGCTGTGAGGGCGCGCCGGGCCAGACCCCTCATCCGAGCTAAACTGGAGGAGTTTGGCTTGGTGGAAGGGGAGAATTGGTGGGCGGCTGCCTAAAGGCGCGGCGGCGTGAAGGGCAGTTTTCAGTAACCAGTATTCAGTGAGCAGTTTTCAGTGAGCAGTGCCTCCCTGAAGTGTCAATAAGAATTGCACATTGACACTTTTGCATGTTTCATTCATCATTCATTATTTAAGTTATAATTGGAATAGATTTTCAAAGTTATCACTAATTAGACTGGAGAAAACTATGACCATATCCACCTACGAAAAAACAAAATGGACATTGGATCAAGTTCTAGAAGCTGTCAGAACACTCACTCGATCAGAACAATATCAACTACAAGATGCCATAAAAGAAATTTCAGATGTGCAATTGGTACACCCTAATAACTCATCCAGGGCCAAAGAGCGTGGCTGGCGTCTGGCCAAACAAATACGCGCTGAGTTAAAAACAACTACTCAAAACACATTGGATGACACCATGGCATCTCTTCGGGGGCGGGCATGGTCATTATAGATACAGATGTAATTCTACTAGCTTTTGCTTTTCACGATGACCCACGCCAAGCTGTAAACACTAAGTTTTTAGTCCATGCTCGAGAACATCAAGCAGGAATTACGGTCTATAACTTAATGGAAATTTTAGGTCAGTTATCTTTCAACCTCTCACCAAAACAACTAGATGCTTGGCAATCCTGGTTAATTGACGCATATCAATTAACTGTCGTTTGGCCTGTCAACCCAGATGAAGCAATGTCATCTATCTCGTTTCGGGAAGAGATTATGAATCGCCCATTTGCGTTAATGCGTTCTCAGCGGATGCCGTTTTTAGATGCGCTGATTATTACTTTGGCAGAACGCACACCAAACGTAGACACATTTATTACTTGGAATGCGCGGCACTATCAGAACAAGACACCTTTGCAGGTATTCACCCCCAAAGCTTATTTGTCGCAATCACTACCAAAGTAATGACATCTCTTCCCCCTCACTCAAAAAAACCAAACATTCTCTGTATCATTCTCGCTCTTAGCATGAGCATCGCTCTGGCTACGAGCGCGTGCAATATGCCTGATTCTTCTTCTCCCTCCCTGTCTGATGAGGAACAAGCCGGGACGTTTGTAGCGCAAACTATGGAGGCTATTGAATCCCAACACCCTACGGAGACGATCACCCCCACTAACACGCCAACGCAATTACCACCGACTGCGACATTCACTCCAACTGTGACCAGCACGCCATCTCCAACTTATGCGCTGCCGCTCTTGAGCTTCGAGGGGGATATCAATTGCCGCAGCGGGCCTGGGTTGGATTACGAGATTATAGACACTTATAAAAAAGGAGCAGAAGCAGAAATTGTTGGAAAACATCCCAGCAGCGATTTCTGGGTAGTCAAAGATCCAAATGGGTCAGGCACTTGCTGGGTCGTGGGTGAATACGCCTCGGCCTCCGGCAGCCTTTGGACAGTGCCAACGGTGACTCCCCCACCCACAAGAACACCCAGCCCACCCGCTGCTCCAACCCTGCAAGAGTTTAATTACTCTTGCGCATGGAATGGCACCAATACCACTATGACCATATCCATAGAATGGAGTGACTGGGCCAACAACGAGAGCGGCTATCGCATCTACCGGAACGGAATAGTGATTGCTGATTTAGGAGCGAACACGATAACTTACACAGATATTTTCGCCGTAGCTGCCGAACAAACTGTCAACTATGGTATTGAAGCCTATAACTCCACCGGGAGTTCGGGACAAGCGACATTTTCGGCGTCATGCCAGTGAGCGAGGTGCGAATGGCGAGTGGCGAGATGCGAATGGCGAGTTAGGAGATGCGAGTGGGCGAGTTAGTAACCAGTGTCCCAGCCTCCAACCTCCAATATCTAATATCTAATATCCAATATCTAATATCTAATATCCAATATCTAATATCCAATATCTAATATCTAATATCTAATATCTAATATCCAATCTACCAACGGAGAACAATCTATGAATATCTTTCTTACCGGCGGAGCAGGCTACATTGGCCCCGCAGCCGCGCAAAAACTACTTGAAGCCGGTCACGCTGTCACTATCTACGATGCTTTGTTCACGGGATATAAAGCTGCCATTCCG
>DAOUWT010000094.1 GCA_030666985.1 Chloroflexota bacterium | reverse complement strand
TCTGCCAGCCCTTTCATTGCCAGCACTTTCGTCATCGCGGCTGTTAGGGTCGTTTTCCCGTGGTCAATGTGCCCTATTGTTCCCACGTTCAAGTGCGGCTTCGTTCGTTCAAATTTCTCTTTAGCCATAATTGCTCTCCTTGCGTGTACTTACTGCCTTATAAAATCACTCCCCAGAAATGATCTTTTGGGATAATTCCTCAGAAACCTTTGCGTAGTGATCAAACTCCATGGTGAACACACCTCGGCCTTTGGTTGCGGAACGGAGTTCGGTAGCGTACCCAAACATTTCCGAGAGAGGAACCATGGCCCGTACCGCTTGAGTTCCACCTGGACGCAGCTCCATCCCCAACACGTTTCCACGCCGAGAATTCATTTGTCCAATGACTTCACCCAAATATTCTTCCGGGACAACAACTTCCACTTTCATAACCGGCTCTTGCAACACAGGCCGGCCACGCCGCAGGCCTTCTCTAAAAGCCATAGATCCCGCTGTTCTAAAAGCCATATCGCTGGAATCGACCTCATGCGAAGACCCGTCGAACAAGCGTACTTGCACATCAGTGACCGGATACCCGGCCAGAGTACCAGCTTCGGCTGCCGCTCGGATACCTTTCTCGACGGCAGAAATAAATTCACGGGGAATAACTCCACCGTGAATATCATCTTCGAACTCTATACCGCTGCCATCTTCTCCAGGCAGAAGTTCTAACACTACGTGAGCAAATTGACCTCTGCCGCCGGTCTGCTTGACATGACGGTAATCAAGCTTCTCAACGGGGCGGGTTATCGACTCGCGATAAGCCACACGAGGGCGCCCAATTCGAGCGTGAACGTTGAACTCCCGCAACATGCGAACAGTCAACACTTCCAAATGCAGCTCACCCATTCCAGAGATCAGGGTCTGCCCTGTATCAGGATCGGTATGCACCTTGAAAGTTGGGTCTTCCTCCGCGAGTTTATGGAGCGCTACAGACAGCCTATCCTGATCCTCTGTGGTTTTCGGCTCAATAGCCACTGAGATTACCGGATCAGGGAAGGAAATATTTTCCAAAATAATCGGATGATCCTCGCTACACAAAGTATCACCCGTAAATGAATGCTTAAGCCCTAATACGGCTGCGATATCACCAGCATGGGCTTCTTCAATATCTTCCCGACGATCAGCGTACATTCTGATCAAACGCCCAATTCGTTCGGTCTTCCCCTTACTAGAGTTATAAACCCGCGCCCGCTGTTCTATAGAACCAGAATACAGGCGGATATATGCTAAACGGCCAACATAAGGATCGGTCACAATTTTAAAGACCAATCCGCTCAAAGGTTCATCGTCAGAAACCATCCGCTCAACTTCTTCCTCGCTCTCAGGGTCAGTCCCTTGAACAGGGGGAATATCCAAAGGAGAAGGCAGAAAATCTACAACAGCATCCAATAAAAGTTGGACACCCCGGCTTCGCAAGGAACTGCCGCAATATACCGGAGTTATTTGATTGTCAATTACCGCGTGACGCAAAGCCTTTTTTAGCTCCGCAACCGAAACCTCTTCTCCCTCCAAATACTTGCTGGCCAAATCATCATCGGTTTCTGCGATTTTCTCTACTAAGACATCCCGCAGCTGAGTCACTTTGTCTCTAAGATCCGGAGGAATTTCCCTTTCATCGTATCCGCTTCCCGTATCATCTTCCCAGACACAGGCGCGTTCGGTAAATAAATCAACAACGCCAACAAAGTTTTCTTCCTTCCCAATAGGAACTTGAACCATGACCGGATTAGCTCCCAGGCGATCCTCGATCATACTAACCGCATTCTCGTAAGAGGCTCCCACGCGATCCATTTTATTGATAAAACAAATTCGAGGTACGCCAAAGAGATCCGCCTGCCGCCACACGGTTTCACTTTGCGGCTCCACGCCTTGAACAGCATCAAAAGCCACCACTCCACCATCTAGTACCCGAAGAGAACGCTGAACTTCAGCAGTGAAATCAATATGTCCAGGTGTATCGATAAGGTTAATCAGGTGACCTTTCCACTCGGCTGAAATAGCTGCAGAAACAATCGTGATACCCCTTTCACGTTCCTGCTCCATCCAGTCGGTCACAGTGGTACCATCATCAACCGACCCGATCCTATGCGTCTTGCCTGTATAGTACAAGATACGCTCAGTAGTGGTCGTTTTACCCGCGTCAATGTGGGCAATGACCCCTATATTTCGGTACTTCTCTAAAGGATACTTACGTGTCATCACAACTCAAAAACAAAAACAAAAGAAAAATTAATTTAGTACCGGAAGTGAGCAAAAGCCCGGTTGGCCTTCGCCATACGGTGAGCCTCTTCCTTCTTATTAACCGCGCTTCCTTCATTATTAGCGGCTTTCATCAATTCAGAAGCCAATAGCTCCGTAAAGGCACTCCCTGATTGAGCACGAACAGCAGTTAGCATCCAACGAATAGACAGAGCAAATCGCCGGTAAGCTGGCACTTCCATGGGAATTTGGTAAGTAGCCCCACCAATCCGGCGAGGACGAACTTCCATGAGTGGCGAGGTATTCTCTAAGGCTTTCTCGAAGATCGTCAGGGGGGGCTTCTTGGTTTTTTCTTCGATGATATCGAAAGCATCATACACTATCCGGGTTGCCAGACTTTTCTTGCCATTTTTCATGACCCGGTTGATAAACGATTGCACCTCTACACTGTTGTAGCGGACATCCGGTTCAATTTTACGCCTATCTGCTTTTCTGCGTCGCATCCGATTTCTCCGTTCGAACTAAAATAAATAACTTACAATCCAAAGCTGTTTCGCTAGAAGAATTGGTAATTTTGTAGGTCGAAATGGTATTTCGACGGCGAATTACCAATTCGCCCTACATTTCCAAAACTCTATTTTGAGCAATTGCAAGAAAAATTTATGCCTTCCTGACTCCATACTTCGAGCGACCTTGCTTGCGATCTTCCACGCCCCTGGAATCCAGATGTCCACGCACAACGTGATACCGGACACCAGGAAGGTCTTTTACACGCCCACCACGAATCAAGACCACTGAGTGCTCCTGAAGACCATGCCCCTCGCCGGGAATATAAGCTGTAACCTCTATCCCATTCGTGAGACGGACACGAGCGATCTTGCGCAAGGCAGAATTCGGCTTCTTCGGCGTCATGGTTTTGACAATTGTACACACCCCACGCTTCTGAGGAGCGCCTTTATCTCGATGAATTCGCCTCTGCTTCATAGAATTGAAAGTATAACGCAGGGCAGGGGCCTTACTCTTAGATTTTTTGTCTTGACGACCTTTGCGCACTAACTGATTGATTGTGGGCACATTTGCCTCCGTCCAAACTACAAGTCTCTTCAATATTCAAGGCCATCCAAGTGCATGATGGCCTCGTCTTACTTCCCAAAAAGTATTTCGTACCAATAGATATTTTGTACCAATCATTGCCTTGATTCTATTTGGGCAACGATTTAGAATGTTATCACGCCCACTTAGGAGCGTCAACCCGAAAACTCTTGAATTTTAGACATTTCATCAAACTCATAACCAATCTACCAATCCCCAGTTTTTCAATTTACCGCCTCCCGTTGACATGCCTAAACCAGCCTGATAACATACCCACACCAAAAAGGAACCCCTCATGCCTAACCAATCCCCCACCAGCGTTCGCAAAGCCGACCACATCCGCATCTGCCTCCAAGAAAACGTTCAATCTGGGCTGACCACAGGCCTAGAAAACTATCACTTCACGCACCAGGCCCTCCCAGAACTGAACCTGGCCGACATTGACCTGACCCTCTCCCTCTTTGGACGCCCCCTCCGAGCGCCACTCCTCATCTCCTCCATGACCGGCGGAACCCCAGGGGCAGCCAGCATCAACCGCACCCTGGCCCTCGCCGCCCAAGAGACCGGTGTCGCCATGGGCCTGGGATCCCAAAGAGCAGCCTTGGAAGATTCCGCCCTGGCGTCCACCTTTCAAGTTCGGGATATAGCCCCCGGCATCCTCCTCTTCGCCAACCTGGGAGCCATCCAGCTCAACAACGGCCTGGGCGTGGAGGACTGCCAACGCGCGGTGGACATGGCAGAAGCGGATGGCCTGATCCTCCACCTTAACCCCTTGCAAGAAGCCGTGCAGCCGGGAGGGAATACCAACTTTGGGGGACTTTTGGGGGAGATAGAGACCGTGTGCGGGGCGTTAAACGTACCCGTGATAGTTAAAGAAGTGGGCTGGGGTCTCTCGCCTGGGGCGGCGCGACAGCTAGTGGGGGTGGGCGTCTCCGCCTTGGACGTGGCCGGGGCCGGGGGCACATCCTGGACGCAAGTGGAGATGCACCGCGCCCGCAACAAGTCCCAACGTGACATAGCGGCAGCCTTCCACGACTGGGGCATCCCCACCACCGAAGCCATCCTCCACGCCCGAAAGGCCTCTCCCAACATCCCCCTCTTTGCCTCGGGCGGCCTGCAAACGGGAGTAGATATTGCCAAGTGCCTGGCCCTGGGCGCCACGCTGGGGGGCATGGCGGGACCCTTCCTCAGGGCCGCTGCCATCTCCCCCGAAAGAACCATCCAGGCCATCCAAAATATAAAACGCGAGTTGAAAATAACCATGTTCGCTGCCGGAGCAGGCGATCTCACGGAACTCGCTCAGACGCCATTGACCAAAAAATAATCCCATGCCTTCAACTAACTACGCTTGAGCTGGATCTGGCGATCCAGCGGGTTGAATCCGAGGGAACTGACGTTCCCTCTCGAGCGTGTAATGGATAAACATGACCTCGAAAACCCCTTCATTCGATAAACTATCCCAAACCATGCGCCCGCACATTCAAGCAGAACTCCAGGACGCTATTTCAGACGCGCGGGAACACGGCACCCAAGAGATGCACAATATGCTCGCCTACCAATTGGGATGGGTCGGGGACGACGCCGGGGACAAGGCCCAGGGCAAGCAAATCCGCCCCCTGTTGGTGCTCCTCACCACCCAGGCCGCTGCGGGGGAGCGGCAGGCTGCCCTGCCCTCCGCCGGGGGAACGTGGCGGGCCGGGCTTCCCGCCGCCGCGGCTGTGGAACTCCTCCACAATTTTTCGCTCATCCACGACGATATCGAAGATAATAGCGCCCTCCGGCGGGGACGTCCCACAGTATGGAAAAAGTGGGGTCAAGCCCAAGCCATCAACACCGGAGATGCCATGCTCACGCTGGCCAACCTGGCTATGCTGCGTCTGACGGAAACCACTTCTCCCGCCATCACCCTGCCGGCCATGCGCATCATCCACCAAACATGCCTGCGCCTCACCCAGGGTCAGCACCTGGATATGGACTATGAGACCCGGGGCCAGGTCACGGTTGCTGAATACTGGGAGATGGTGGAAGGCAAAACCGCCTCCCTGATTGCCGCTTGCTGTGAACTGGGGGCTCTGTGCGCAAAAGTCTCAGCAGAGACGCAAAGCCTCTACCGAGAATTTGGCCATAAGCTGGGATTAGCCTTCCAGGCTCAAGATGATTTATTAGGAATATGGGGGAAAACGGAAAAAATTGGTAAATCCACTACCGGAGACCTGCTCTCAGGCAAGAAGACCCTTCCTATTATATACGGTTTGGCCCAAGGGGGGGATTTTGCGGCCCGCTGGAAAGAAGGCCCTCTCACAACGGGGGAGATACCGGCGATGGCCCAAACCCTGGAGGCTGAAGGCGCTCGCGCCTATACGCGGGACGCTGCCGACCGCCTCACAGAGCAGGCTCTTGATGCTCTCCGCGACGCTAATCCTCAGGGAGAGGGTGGTGACGCCGGGCAAGCGCAGTTTGCCTTGCACGAGTTGGCGAATAAGTTACTGAGGCGGAAGGGGTGAGTTCAGTGAGCAGTGTTCAGTGGGCAATGGGTATTAGATATTGGGTATTGGGCGATGGCCCCATCACCTCATTACCTAATCCCTGATCACCTGTTGTCCTGATTGCCTGCTCCCCTGCTCCCCGCTCCTACTTTCCATATTGGAGGCTTCTGGTATAATTGCCGCTGCTTGCTGCCCATTAGAAGATGTAGAGAACGTAAAAGAAACATAAGAAGTAAAAAATTGGGCAAGGAATGAAGGAAATCCGCACAAGTAAAAAAAATATGAATCCTGAAAACACTTCTGAAAACACAAAACTGTGCCCTACCTGCGGCACTAAAATAAAAGCTGACGCTGAAAGATGCCTGGTATGCGGGAGCAAAGTAAATGGCTCTCAGAAAGACGCCGAAGAAGTTGTCAAAGGCAGCCGGATGCCAAAGATCACCCTGGGATTACCGCTCGCCGTCGTGTTGGTGGCCCTGTTCTTGGCCATTGGCGCGGTGATGGTGTACTTTGCCCTCCAGCAAACCAGTCAGGTTGCAGAACAACCGACCACAACCTCAACCCCAACCTTGACGACCACGTCCACGGTTACGCCTACCCCGCCCCCGCCCACGGCTACCTCCACCCCCCAGCCCACTCCAACCCCCCTCACGTACACAATTTCGGCGGGAGACTCGTGCCTGACAATAGCGGCCCGATTCGAAGTATCCATACAATCCATTGTCCTTTTGAATGACATCCCAGCCTCTTGTAATACCTTATACGAGGGGCAAACCTTGTTGATCCCCCATCCCACACCCACGGCAACGCTCTACCCAACGGCAACTCTCAGCGGAATAGAAGCCACCAGAGCCGCATGCGAACAAGTAAGCTACCTGGTTAAAGAGGGAGATACGCTGAGTACAATTTCCCTAAACTACGCTGTGCCTATGGAGGCCATTAAAGATTATAACGGGCTGGTCAGTAATACGGTTTATTCGGATCTGACTTTGATTATCCCCCTCTGTGAGCGGGCCGCCACGCCCGGACCTTCCCCCACCCCCACGCCTCCCCCCCCTTACCCGGCCCCTAGCCCTCTGCTCCCCTCCGACGGGGCCTATTTCTCCCTGGAAGACAGCAGCGTTTCACTACAATGGTCTTCTGTGGGTCTAATAAACGAGAACGAAGCCTATATGGTCACCGTGGAGGATGTCACCGAGGGAGAAGGCCGAAAATTGGTCGAATACCCCACGGATACCAAATTCACTATCCCGAGTTCTTTCAGACCGCGTAATAACCAGCCCCATGTTTATCGCTGGTGGGTGTCCACTGTCCGGCAGATTGACGTGGATGAAGATGGAAATCCCGTTTGGGAGAACGCGGGGGAGACGAGTGAAACGCGAGTATTCACTTGGACGGGGGAAGCGGCCCCGGAGGCTACTCCGACACCGTAATGTTGGGAATTGGTAAATTGGTAAATTGGTAAATTGGGAAATTGGTAGATTGGTGTAAATTACCCCCCAGAATAATTAAGAGCCTAGACAAAATTGTCTAGGCTCTTTCGCGTAGATTAGCAAGCCGTGTATTTTACGGCCACCGTGTATTTTACGGCCACCGTGTATTTTACGGCCACCGTGTATTTTACGGACGATTAGCGGACTCGTTTCCGCAGCCTGCCATGAGATTTTACAGAATGAGATTTTGATCTGATCCATCCCATCATGCCAAACCAACAATGCGATCAAATATCAGGGTGGCGTAATCAGCGCACGCGGCCTTGATGTTTTGCCAATTATGCCAGCGCGGGGCAAGGTGTTTGTATTCGGCCAAGTTGAGTTCTTCAAGATCGTAGGGCAACGGCTGTGCCAGTTGAATCTGTAACTGGTGCAGGGCTGATTCTTCATTTGGCTGGGGATAAAGTCTGTCAAACGAAATCAGCGCATTGACCATTTTCTCATCACCTAAATACTTGGCCATAGCGACAAAATCGAGATAGTCGCGGGTCGTGTTGCGCTTAAGTATCAGCACACCCTTAATTCGCAGCATTTCGGCTGCTGTGGGAACGGTAATCTTTTCACCCTGGTAATCGATTTGGACGGTTTCCAGAGGTTCATCCCTGATCAACTGCCGCACCCCGGTTTCAATGCCGTCCAGACTGCCCAGAATTAGGACAGGACGTCTGATGCGGGCTGTCTTCCAACCGGCGACTGCTTCTAGCTCTGCCAAGGCCTGGTCAAAACGCGGACGGAGATCGGTCAGGATGTGATCAGCGTCGGTGGATAGACGATGTTCTGCGTATATAGCCGAGGCACTTCCACCGACGAGAACAGCGTCTGGGAAAATACGCTGCAGGTGAGCGGCGGCAGTCAACACTTGTTCCCAATCAGGTAAGGTAGCGTTGGGCATATTGGTTCCAGAAATGGTAGCGTTGGGCATAAGGATCAGAAATATGCGCCTGGCAAATCCATAACACCTTTCTCATCACCTCTTGGTCATTGAGAGCAACCCGGCGCAGATCGGCCCAGTCCCGACGCTTGCCGCGTGCAATCACGTCGTCAATAGCGGCAAGAGTGAATTCTTGGTGGGTAAGATGACGGTGTAACATGGTCAAATTGTACCATAATCGCTTTTCTACGCACGGCTCTTTGGGCTTTCACGGGATGCTCGGTTTAGATTACAGTATTTCACTACGCTCGAGCAGGATGGCCACATCCTGCGGGTGGAGTACGGGGAAGTGGCCTTCCCCTCAGAGCAAAGCAG
>DAOUWT010000015.1 GCA_030666985.1 Chloroflexota bacterium | reverse complement strand
TATGCGCAAAGACATTCCCGCTCTAATGAATGCTGCTGACGCTTTTGTGATGTCCTCGGCATGGGAAGGATTGCCCATGGTACTTTTAGAGGCTTCTGCTAGCGGTTTGCCGTTGGTAGCTACAGATGTGGGTGGTAACAACGAAATCGTACTACAAAACAAAACAGGGTTTTTAGTCCCATCGAAAAATCCTTCTGCGTTAAGTAAAACTATGTCTAAAATGATGGATTTGCAGACTTATGAGCGCCAGCGTTTTGGACAAGACGCGAGAAAATATATTGAATCTCATTACAGCTTGGAGCAAGTCGTGAATGACTGGGAAGATTTATATAGGAATCTTATCCAATCTCATGGATAGATCTAAGGAACCCTAATATGATAAATGAACTATCGAATACCCAGGCTAGGTTTTCCAAAGAGATAAGCAAGAATACCAAATGGGCCTTTCTGCTATCTATCGTTCTTCACCTTACACTGACATTAACTATATTTACCATTGGTCATTTCGAACTGATGCCTGGGCAGTTTGACCAACAAGGTGTAGGTACTTTCGCCAGCGATAGTGTAAGCCACATGCGCGAAACCAGATTATTGGTTGGAGATTTAACAGCAGAGGGTATTTCAACCTGGATTCAACGATCTACGGATTCTCACGTTAAAATATATTCACTCTCTTTTGTTTTACTCGAACCTTTATTCGGATTTACCATACTCAGTGCTGAATTGGTTAACCTGAGTTGTTATTTGATCACCCTTTTCCTAATTTATGCCCTTAGTAAAGAATTTTTTAACCCTAAGAGTGGATTATTGGCAGCCATCATTGTTGCACTTTGGCCTTCCTTTTTACTGCACACCACCCAATTGCTCAAAACACCGTTGAGTGTCGCTGGGATTTTGACGGTTGTTTTGGTCAATGTGCGTTGGTTCACTCGGGACCATACTCCTAAAAATGGATTTCTTCATGCTGGCTTGGGAACTATAGCAGCAATAGCGTTATGGTTCATACGCAGTGATTGGTGGCCGCTGATGATCATACTCTTGGTCTTGGGACCACTGGGTGCAGCTATCAAAATGATAGTAGAACGGCGGCTGAAAATTTGGAATCTAACTGCCTCAATGCTAATGTTGGTCTTAGCATTGAGTATCCCCCATTTTTTAACGCCTCCTCCTCCACCTGCCCCTCCTTCTACCGCCCCACCTCCTCCAAAAGAACCTGAGATGAATTTCTTTATGGAGATATGGACTACTGCACTTGATAAAGGAAATTCAGCCATACTTAAAATAGGAAAACTGCGTACTAGTTTCATCACCTCTTATCCAGAAGCAGGTTCTAACATTGACACGCACTACCGTATTAGTGATTTCAATGGGCTAGTCCAGTATTTGCCTCGAGCTACGGTTATTGGCTTATTTGCCCCTTTCCCTAATATGTGGTTTGAGAGTGGCGAGAAATTAGGGTTATCTGCCCGAACTTTGAGTGGGCTGGAAACAATCTTAATGTACGCAGTCCAACTCATGGCCGTCCTTAGCCTGTGGCGTATTCGGCAGCGATTTGATGCGTGGTATCTTGTTAGTGCGATTTTTGCTGGAGTTGTTGTATTAGGGATAATCGTGGTAAACATTGGCATTCTCTACCGTTTCCGGTACGCTTTTTGGATGCTTTTGATTATATTGGGGGCAGGCGGTTTCCAAGAAGTGGCGTGGCCTTATCTCAAATCTCGCAAGATTGTTTTTTGGAGTAAATCAGCCTGGAAAACCTGGAAACACATCGGGCAACTCATAGGAGATTTTCTCGCCCGCGTTGTACTCAGCCTGTTTTACTTCACCGTCATAGTACCTTTTGGGGTAGGGATGCGCCTTTTCGGGGACCCGCTGGGTATTAAACGGAAGAAACACCCATCTTTATGGATTGAGAGAACACCACAGGATGTCAGCTTAGAAAATTCACGGAGGCAGTTTTAATATGCACATCCTTGGTATATCTTGTTACTATCACGATTCGGCTGCTGCGCTATTGGGAGATGGCACGCTGATAGCTGCCGCGGAGGAAGAGCGCTTTACGCGGCTCAAGCACGATTACAGTTTCCCCCACCATGCCATCGAATTTTGTTTGGATCAGGTCGGCATCACTGGCCAGGATTTAGACTATGTCGTCTTTTATGAAAAGCCGCTCCTCAAATTCGAGCGCATCCTAATGACAACCCTTGGCACATTTCCCCGTTCTTGGGGTGTGTTCCGCGAGTCCATGATAGCCTGGTTCAACGAGAAATTGTGGATCAAAAGCCAACTCCTGGACAAGCTTGGTATTCCGGAGGAAAAATTACTTTTCACGGAGCATCATCTCAGCCACGCCGCCAGTGCCTTTTTCAGCTCCCCCTACGAGGAAGCGGCTATCCTCACAGTGGACGGCGTCGGGGAATGGACGACCGCCACAATTGGGAAAGCCTCCGCCGATTGGGGGGAGCAGAGGGCAGGGAAGGGAAACTCTAACCACATCGAACTTTTCAACGAAATCAAATTCCCGCATTCATTGGGTCTGCTATACTCCGCTTTCACCGCTTTCTTGGGATTCCGCGTCAATAATGGAGAGTACAAAGTGATGGGAATGGCCCCCTACGGGAGTCCCAATCAAGTTGAAGACATCTATAAATTGATTGCCGTGGACGAGGATGGCGGATTTGAGCTTAACATGGATTATTTCTCCTTCCATCACTCCACCTCACGAACATTCAATCGGAAATTTGAGACCTTGTTTGGCGAGTCACGGCCTCACGATTCGATTTTCTATACTCCCACGACCCACCCAGGCAAAGACCATCCCCAGTGGGATCGGGCCACCGCCGAATACAACCAACATTACGCCGATATCGCCGCGAGCATCCAGCGCGTCACAGAAGAGACCTTGCTGAAGATGGCTAACTATGCCTACAAGCGTACCGGTCTCAAGAAACTGTGCATGGCCGGGGGAGTGGCCATGAACTCGGTTGCCAACGGACGCATCCTGCGCGAGTCCCCCTTTGAGGAAATCTTTATCCAGCCCGCTGCTGGCGATGCTGGTGGGGCGTTGGGAGCGGCCTTATACGCTTATCACGTTTTGCTGGGGCAGCCCCGTAAATTCGTCATGGAACACGCCTACTGGGGCAAAAATTACTCCCCTGATGAAGTTCGAACTGCCATTCAATCTACCGGTAGAGATTATCAGCATGTAGAAGACACAGATAAACTAGCCCACATGATGGTAGATGACATGCTCGCCGGAAAAATTATCACCCTCTTCCAAGATCGCTTCGAATGGGGAGCTAGGGCATTGGGCAACCGCTCCATTTTAGCAGACCCCCGCCACGCCAAGATGAAAGAGACCGTCAACGCCCGCATAAAGTTCCGTGAGCCATTCCGCCCCTTTGCCCCCGTCATCTTAGAAGAACGAGCGTCCGAGTTTTACGAAGACCTGGAAAACCCAGGGCAAAATTACCCGCTGCGTTATATGTCGATGGTATACAACACAAAAGATGGGCAAGGAGAAAAGATAAAGGCAGTCACACACAAAGGCGGCTCAGGGCGAATGCAGACCATACGCCGAGACTGGAACCCCCTTTATTATCGGGCCGTTGAACTCTTCGGAGAAGCAACAGGAGTACCAGTTTTGCTCAACACTAGCTTCAACCTCCGTGGCGAACCAATTGTCAATACTCCCAGTAACGCGCTAAATACTTTCAATAACAGTGCCATTGATTCGCTTTACATGGATGGTTTTGTGATCAAGAAGGAAAACTAATGAAACAATTTTTTCGCAACATGGCAAACAACTTGGGCATTGTAGGTGAATTATTGAGCTTTCTTTGGCAGCGAAAACTGTGGTGGTTGATCCCAATGGTAACAATGTTATTGCTCTTTGGATTATTGCTGATTTTTGCCTCCACCTCAGGAATTGGGCCATTCATCTACACACTTTTCTAGTTGCCATCTTCTGCTAATTGCACTCGTACTCAAATGCGGCACTCATTTTCTATCTGGTCTCTAATCTCGGGACTTTTATTAATCGGCTTTTTTCTGATTCCTAATTCGTTAGAGAGATCATTCGACGGATTACCCTGGTCTGCTCCTGTTGAATTTCTGGCAGTTGGCATCATCCTTCCCTGGTTATTCCTACTTAATACGCGTTGGTTGAGGCAAGCTCCTGTCGGTCTGTCGCTGCTGGTACTATTCGTTTTGAAAATTGCTTTGTCTTGGATGACCCCATCAGCAGGCTGGGATATTTGGGTATATACCTCACAGTCAAATATGGCAGTTGATCGATGGCAGCGAACCTATTCAACGTTGCTTACTCCAGGTGTTTCTGCACACCTCGAAAAAGGTTGGAGTGACCAAAGGGAATTTCCAATCGAATGGGTTAATGACAAGAAATCTGACAAGGAAAAACTTTGGGTGGGGGTACGCTGGGAAGGGTACCTGAGATTACCTGCTGATTCGCAACTGGTGATAGTGGCTGAGGGAATAACCCATGGTGATGTGACGATTAAAAATGATGATGGCAGCGCCCTAGAGTTGCCTATTGTGCAAAAAGTCGAAGATTTGGAAGGCGTGCCGTTTATTGCCGGAGAAAGAACTGCTCAAATTGCAGGCCAATTATGTTTCAGTGGAGCAGGTAATTGGTCACTTGTCCCTCTAATCCGCCGGGGAAATGGTAGCTATGCCGAAACCGATGACGCTCAAGTGTTATGGGGCACACATGCTGGGGCTGAGTTATCGGCTGCTGAGCTGAAAACCCTCGTACTCTTTTCGTATGCCCTCGATTGGGCGATGATTGTTTTTCTGGTCTGCTGGTTTGTCAATGTGTTCATTCACTCACAACGTGCTTCCTTGCTTTTAGGCCTGACAGTTGGAGGGTTGAGTTTGATGATCCAGCCTGTGGTACTACCCTTGATAACCCAGTTCGACGGGACAGGAATTACATTGGTAGGGTTTTGGATATTGCTCATTGGCCTACTGAGTCTATTAACAATCCGACGCTCTCAAGACACCCACACGATAGAGATGAGCAGAACGAGCAAATGGCCCTTGTGGGTCTTTGCGCCAATGGTATTTGCCCACTTTATGGTAAAGTGGTGGGATGAAGTTGGTCGTATGCAATTTATGAGTAGTGGCGACGATTGGCTTACATATCAAGTATTTGCCAGACAGATCTTCGTGGAGGGAGATTGGTTGCATCGTGCTCGTCCTGTTTTTCTTTATCAGCCCCTTTACCGTTATATCGTTGGCGCGATGCACGTGCTTTTTGGACAATCCTCTATCTCGTTATATCTTCTCAACGTCTGGACGATCCTTGCAATCGCCATGATCATTATTGGACTGGTGAAAGCCTTTCAGGGATCACGGTGGATTGCCCTGGCTGTTTCATGGTCTTACTTAGTGATTATGTTCAGCAGTTCTTATAGACACCAAATAGAACACGGATTGCAGGAATTTGCCGCTTTGTTGTTTCTTATGTTAACAGCCTATATGCTGGTCATGTATCGAAATAATCGCACAAATTGCGCTTATATGATCTTGGCTTTTGTGTTTGCGCTGATAGCCACTTGGGTGCGGCTGGACCATGTTGTGATGGTTATGGCCTTAGGCACCCTCTTACTGGGGCCGTTGCAGGGGCGAACCAAAAACGCATGGAGACTCCTGTTTCAAAGTGCATGGCGGAATAGGAAAACATTGCTTACCTATCTATCAATCATCGCTGCAGGGTTATTGCTGGTCGTATTACGAAATTACTTTTTAGGGGGTGAGGTTATCTTGACCCGGTCTCAATTGATTCACGCTGACTATGTTCCGAAAAGCCTTCTTGGCCACCTTAAAGGCGTTGTGATTGTCCTGACCGGCAAACCATCTTCCTGGCAGAGCTATTCGCTATTGCGCCTATCGGGTACTTTGCTAGTAGCGATCATCCTGTGGAGTGGTACCATCCTGAGCGTTTTGGGATTGGTGGTTCGGAGGGGATGGCTGCAAACCTACCATTTGAGTTTGGGGTTCATCCTTATAGGAGGCATAATACCTTACACATTTGTTTTACCAATGGCGTATCTGCCGCGTTATAGCATTCACATCCTGCCCTGGGCTATGCTCTCGCTGGCCTTAGGTTTCGATTTGTGGCGGCGGCGTGCAGAGGTTGCTCAACTTGTGGTGTAGCCAAATATGGTAACAATTTCTTCTCCTCCAGTTCTTCTAGTCGCCAACTGGGACTGGGTACTCTACAACTTCCGCCTTCCCCTCGCACAAGCTCTGGAGGAAAGCGGCCTGGACGTTCTCCTGGTTTGCCCTCCGGGGGATTACACGGAGCGAATCCAAGAAATGGGTTTCCATTGGCTGCCCTGGGGTTTGGAGCGCCGCAGCACCCGCCCCTGGCGTGAGGTGGCCTCAACCGTTGCCTTGTACCGTCTCTACCGGGAGTTGCATCCCGCGGCGGTCCACCACTTCACCATCAAGCCGGTGCTCTACGGCTCGTTGGCGGCGCGGCTGGCGCGTGTGCCCGTAGTGATCAACAACTTCACCGGGCTGGGGTACCTCTTCGGCGAATCAACCCAGGCGGCTTGGTTGCGGAAATTGGTGCTGCCCCTGCTGCGTTGGGCCTTGGGGGGGGATGGATACCACACCGCCTTCCAAACCCGTGGCGATCGTAGCGTCCTGGCGGATTTAAACATCGTCCCCGAGGAAGAAACCACCATCATCCCTGGCACCGGCGTTGATTTATCACGCTTCTCCCCCTCCTCCCCCTCTCCCTCTGGGAGAGGGGCCAGGGGTGAGGGTGACAGGGGTGAGGGCGCTGGGGGCGCGGGCAGGGGTGCGGATGAAAGCGCGAGTGAGGGCCAGAGCGAGTCCCCCACCATCCTCATGGCCTCCCGCCTCTTGTGGGACAAAGGCATAGCTGAATTCGTAGAAGCGGCGCGGATTATTCGTAAAAGTGGTCCGGAGGCACGTTTCTTGCTCGCGGGCGACCCCGACCCAGGCAACTTGGCCTGCATCCCCGACGAAAAATTAGCAGAATGGCAGGCAGAAGGCACAGTCGAGTTTCTGGGCCACCGCGCCGACATGCCCGCACTGCTGCGTCAGGCAGATATCGCCGTTTTGCCAAGTTACCACGAAGGTGTGCCACTATTCCTTCTTGAGGCGGCTGCTTCAGGCCTCCCCCTAGTGGGCACGGATATTGAGGGCTGCCGCATCGTCATCCAAAATGGTGAAAACGGCTTCTTAGTTCCCAAGAAAGATGCGGGGACCTTGGCTGCCGCCCTGCAAAAATTACTAGCCGAACCTGACTTACGTCGCCACATGGGCCAGGAGAGCCGCCGCATTGCTTCCGCACACTTCAGCCAGGGTGCAATTTTAGAGCAATATTTGGCCCTCTATCAAAATCTAGGTATTTTATAGCAGCAGGTGCATTGCACTTCAAGACTTTAGAAGTGCGTTGCACCTGCCCTCATCTTTTCGCCGCGTTTAGATGGAGCGGAAGATATATCGCCCCTCCCCTAAATTCGACATCTTTTCGTCGCATTTGGGGGAGGCAGGGTGGGGGCGGCGTACTCGATTGCCCTAATTGTAGACCAAAATGATGTATAGCTAAAGTAGTTTAGAAAGAAGGACGAACGAAATGTCCCTTTTAGCATTTCTAATTTCATTAAGTTCTAGTTTAATACTTGTACCTTTGGTTCGCTGGGCCACAAAAAAGACCGGCCAAGTGGCACAACCACGCCAAGATCGCTGGCATAGTCAACCGACGCCAAGCTTGGGGGGCATAGCTATCTTTGCCGCCTTTGCCTTAGCCGTGCTGTCAACGGGGACAAAAATGCAATTGCCTTGGGGCTTGCTAATTGGTTCAGGGGTAGCATTTTTACTTGGAATCATCGACGACCTTCGCGGCATCTCTCCTCAAGCAAAACTTGTTGGCTTGTTCCTGGCCGCCTCAGCCGTGATTTTTTCAGGGTACACCACAGAATTTTTCCCCTGGCCGATTGCCAATGTTGCTGTCTCGTTTGTCTGGCTGGTTGGACTCGCCAATGCGCTCAATTTGCTCGACAATATGGATGGTTTAGCCGGCGGGACTGCGCTGATTGTTTCGGGTTTCCTGGTTTATTTCTTCTGGCAAGCTGGCAATGATGCTTTTATGCTCTTGGCTTCGTCGATTGCTGGTGCCATTCTAGGTTTCTTAGTTTTCAACTTTCCTCCAGCATCTATTTTTATGGGGGATGGCGGCAGTTTGTTCTTGGGCTTAACCCTGAGCAGCCTGGCTATTGCGCGTGAACCTCAAGCCTCTAATGTCTTTGCGGTGGTAGGGATTCCCACCTTGATTTTCTTGTTGCCCATCTTAGACACTATCATGGTCTCGTTAACACGCCTGATGCGAGGACAATCACCAACGCAGGGAGGACGCGATCACACTTCTCATCGCCTGGTAGCCCTGGGGCTGAACGAGCGCCAAACATTGCTGGTATTACTAGGCGTTGCCCTGATTTCCGGTTTAGCCGCAATCTTCCTGGAAGCGTTATCCTATACTTTGAGCCTGGTTTTAATACCTGCTGTTGTACTCATTTTCACCTTGTTTACAGCCTATTTGGGCCAGCTAAAAGTCGCCGATGTCGCCCCAACTGAGAGAAAACAATTGGGGGTGCTGGCGAATTGGATGGTTGATCTTACTTATCGACGGCGGGTTTTGGAGGTGTTTCTAGATTTCTTTTTAATTGCCTTCGCTTATTATTTAGCCTATCCTATTCAGTTTAAATTGCCCTTAGATGCTTTTTATCTAGAGCGTTACTTAAAAACTTTACCGATTATTATTGCCTCTACGTTTACGGCCTTTTTTGTTTTCGGTGTGTATCGCGGAGTTTGGCGTTACATTAGCTTTGGAGATGCTTTTCGTTTTTTTGTAGCCACAGTAGGTGGAGCTAGCTTGGCAGCCGGAGTAGTTGGGTTAGTGTATCCCTTGCAAGACGAAGCCAATGTTATTTTCATTCTCTACGGCATCTTTATGCTCTTTTTTCTGATTGGGTCGCGTTTCTCCTTCCGTCTGTTGGACCGCTTCGCCCAGGCAGTCCAGCGCCAAGACGAGACACGTGTCCTGATTTATGGAGCCGGGGACGGCGGAGCCTTAGCTCTCCGAGAATGTCAGCAGAATCTAGCTCTAGGCTACAAACCGATTGGCTTTGTCGATGATAACCCGCTTAAAAAGAAACGCAGCATCCATGACCTGACAGTCTTCGGCGACTTAGATGATTTAGATAGCTTAATTGATCGCCATGACATCCAAGGAGTGATTATTACCTCAATTGACATTATAAAAAGTGGCGCTGCCCAAAAAACTGTTGAAATATGCAAGCAAAAAGAGGTTTGGGTACGTCAATTGCGCTTGGAGTTTGATGAATTATACTGACCGATTGTAATCATTCACTTCCCCATGTGGGGCGATTTGGTAAATCGCCCAAAAAAGCGGCTGAGAAATTTCTCAGCCGCTTTTTTGTTTAATCATCAGCTCTCCTCAAAATATGTCCATTGTCTACCTCCTGAGTTGGAAGGTAATTTCCGTCTGCAATCCGTAATCCAGAATCCGCTTTCCTGTTATAATCCTCATGTAAATCGCTAGATTTAGGCACATTTGCAAACTGCTTTCACAGGAGATAAATTCAATATGGACGACAAATATATCAATAACGCTTTAGAGCAGATGTTTCGCCAAGCGCAACGCCAGTTTGGAGACGCGATCAAGTATCATTGGTTCAATGATGGCGAGGTCTGCCCAGGGTGCGGCAGCAACCTTGATTTCATTAAGGTCAAGGGGGGAAATGCCATGTCGCTCAACGCTTTTATCTACCGGAAGCGGAGAGTATTGATCGGCTATCTGCTTTGCAGCCGTTGTGCTAAGAAAATCTTCGGAGCCGCAAAACTGAACCCCTATAAACAAATTCCGCTTCACGATGATATTGAGACAAATTTGGCTAAGGCTTACGAGGGATATATGCGCTCTTTGGATGCCTGATGTACTGGCATCTCGGCATTGCCCCCCTAACCCCAGACCCTTCGCCTCTGCTCAGGGCAGGCTTTGGGGGGAACACTCCCTCAGACTTGGGGGCCGGGGGGCGTTGACCATTACAGCACTTGGAGAAAACTCATGAAATTACGGAGACACCCTTTCCTGTTATTGATATTAGCTCTATTTATTTTGACTCTTTCTACAACCCACTATGGAGCCTCTGCAAAAACGGTAGATGCCCCTCAAGTCGTTGATAACAACCAGCCATCATCTCTGGGCGTGGGCGATTTTTTTCTGACAGAAGACGAATTGCCTTCTCCGTGGATTCCGTATCAAAGGTCTTATTCTCCAGGAGCGCACATGAATCTCAGGGGAGTTTTCTTGGTTTTGATGCTGGGAACTATCTTCGCCATTTCTCGCCTTAAAAAGCGGAAGAAGCGGAGGTCACGCTCCGCCGGGAAAGATGGTACCGTCCAGGATGCACAAGGCCGGTGGTGGTACCAAGACCCCAACTCGGGGGGCTGGTCTATCTGGAATGGGAAGACCTGGCAATTGGCTGCTCAACCCGCGCCAAATCTTGCCGCTCCAAAACGTATCCCTGTGAAAAAGCAACGCGGCGGTTCTTGCTTATTTAGTCTCTTAATTGGCGGCTTAATTGCTCTGGTGGTCATTGGCGGCATTTCGTTGGTGGCTTTCCAATTCTTGCCTGGATACCAGATTCAAATGGGACCGGGTGATCTCACCGAAATCCTAAAGATGGGCGGCGGGGGTGCGTTGGTGAGCGTTTTAGGATTGATCATGCTGCATGGCGGTCTCAAATCCATCATCACCCGCCGGGCCATCGTTGAAGATGATTGGGGACGCCGCAGGGAGAAGCGTGGTTGCAGCGCCGTCATCAATGGCCTGGGACGGCTTTTCTTCGGCATCCTCCTCTTGGTAGGTGGATTGGGGATGATGACGCTGACTCTTTATCAGGAAGTTTTACCGTGGTTGGGGTTTTAGTTTGCGGTAGTGGTGCATTGCATCCGCTTTTGGATGCGTTGCACCACTAATATTTTTAGCTGTTGCAAATATAGGGATATTATTGGAGGTTTTGAAATGAATAGATATAAGACACTCTTCATCCGTTGGATTCTCATATTATCAGTACTTGTGATAATATCATTAGCATGTCAAGTACCTGAAAAGGCATCAAATAACGAAAAAGAGAATTTGCCTGACCTAGTTCTTGATGGATGGGTATCAATGGATTTCGGGTCACTTACTTGGGGGGTTGGTAATTGTGTAGAAGAATATGGATACCTTGAAACGACAATCTGCGTTAGAAATCAAGGAAAAACCCCCGCAGGAGAATTTACAATTTATGCAGGCTCAGAACTCATCGAAAGCTCAGATGGACTACAGGTGGGTGAAGAAATTTGTTTTAATCTAGGTGCTAACCCTCCTGGTGGAACAATAACCGTCGATACTGAAAATGATGTCAAAGAATCAGATGAAAACAATAACGATTTGGGAGACCTCCCTATCCCAACCCCGCCACTACTATGCACACCAGTTCCAGAAGAAGGCCAGGTAGAAACTACGGAGCCGGTTCAAGAACCTGATATTGCCTATCAGGGAGTGAGCTTCTCCTATAGCGCACTTTGGTTTGAAACCATCGCCCCCGAAACTATCCCTGCTGAAGCAAATGTTGCCACAGAATCGTGGAACATTCCAGAACACTACCTATTCTCGTTTAATGGATATCCGCTGTCAGATACCTTTCATGAGCCTCAGATCATGGTCTTCCCTGTTGGGGCTTACACGGCCATTAATTCTGTGGCTGGGGATACTATCGATCAATTGCAGCAACTTTTAATAAATAAACCCTCCAATCCCGAAGAAATTCCTTTTTTGCCGGTTTTCAACGCAGGGCAGTTTATGCAGACGAAGGTAAAATACATTGACTTTCAAAACGGTTCTGGGGTGCGCTTTCTGACCCAATATGGGCAAGCTGCCTGGCCGATCAATAATCAGGATATGTTCTATGCCTTTCAGGGATTGACCAATGATGGGCAATATTATATCAGCGCCATTCTCCCTGTTAAACACGATGACTTACCAAACCCAGACGAAGTCACAATGGACGACGCCTTTTACGAAAATTTCATGGACTATGTAACTGGCGTGGAAGAACAACTCAACGAACAACCTGACAAAATGTTCGTGCCAGCACTAGCAGCCTTTGACGACATGATTCAGTCCATAGAAGTGATTGGTGAGAACTGAACATTTTGTCACATTACCGTATCTTTTCAAAAAGCGGGGAGACTTCGGAAGTATTTCAATTTATGCACCAGGAGGACTACAATGAGACAAAATCGTTTTTTACTAATTTTAGCCACATTATTTGGGGCTATGTTGGCCTGTACCGTGCCTTCCTCACAGCCTGATGTTGTTGTGGCCCCGCCCAAGAAGCAGATAACCATCACCCCAGCGGAAACTGTAACTTCCAACGCCCCGCACCTCACAATCACTCTGTCTCCTACTGATACTGTTGCCGTGCCCACCGATACGCAGCAAGCCTCATCAACAGTTGCGTCGCAGCCTTACTACCCATCTGGGTTTGTAGCTGTAGCAGGCGACCAGCTCAGCGTGACAATCTGCAATTTGCAGGGGCAGGCCTTAGCCGTGGTGCGTGCCCCGGGAATGAGTGTCGGCAGCCCCCCTAGCAGCGTTCACGTTATGGGCAGCGTGGTAGGAAATGCAGACAATGTGCCAGTGATTTTTGTTAATATAGAAAATCAGGGTAGGATTATGCACAACCTCAATGACGAAATTGATGTATTAGTCCCCGGCCCAGACGTGGCTAATCTGAGCGGTTCACCAGGGGAAGATACTTTCACATTTACCATGGACTGGAGATTAGATGATGGTTCTTCAATCAGCCAGTTACATGTGTACAATCCCGCGGCAAGGAACGCAACCCAGGTGCATGAGTGGATAGATGCCAATTCCACAGTAATTTTTCCATTGGCTATCAACTCAGCAGAGGCTAGTAATCCCAATGAAATTTGGTTCACCCACCGGCTTTGGGGAATTGGGGGAGACATAGTCTTTCCACCTCAAGAAGGGCTGTTCCATTTTGACTTAACGAGTCAACAAGAGACTATGGTGCTTACGACAAGTTTCAACCCCGTGGGATTATCGCCAGATCAGGCATGGGTAGCCTATGTGCCAAAGGATCAAGGCTTTGGAGAGGGTGCCGATCTCCAACTAACCCTCTACGATTTGATATCAGGATTGATGGTGCAAATTCCTCTCGATTCAGGAAGCGACCGAGGCGCGGGGTATGCAGTTTTTTCGCCTGATGATGGATATGTAGCATGGATGGAGGGGTCAGGCTGGCAGGTGGCAGAGACACCGAATTTCACCTCCTTGGTGCGGATTGCAGACCTAAACGGAAACAGCCTAGCCAGCTTGCCAGTGGAGACACTTGCCAGCGTCACCGGGGTCGTAAACCCAACCTGGGCCAAACCCGTAGGCTGGTTAGATGCCGAAACCCTGCTCGTAGAAATCCGCGGCGACGATTGGAACAACCCTGCCCTTGTACGGGTGCGCTTTGATGGCAGCGGGATAGCTTATCTTGCTTCAGGTAGTTTTGCGGGGTTTGTGTATCCCTAGGCCAGATGCCAGGTCGCTCTGGGCGAGGTAGGGGTGAGGGTGCATCACACATTCTGTCGCTCGGTTACAAACCTTCGCTATCCATTGAGGTGTGACTGAGCGGTAGAGTGTAGCGCACCCGTTCGGTGAGGCAGCCCAAGGTTACACTGCCACTTGAGCCAGGGCGATTGCATATGGAAAAATAATACAATGTCGTTGCGAGGAAGATGGGCGGCGGTTTTTTGCCCAGATGACGCGGCAACCTCCCGATTGGCTGAAAAGATTGGCTATTCTCTCTCCCATTAGGGAGATTGCCACGCTCCGTAAACTCCGCTCGCAATGACATATTTAACTGAATGTACTTCAAATAAAGTGCATATGCAATCGCCCCAACTTGAGCAACAAAGACTTGTAACTTATTCTAAAGTAGTTTATACTAGGCCAATGGAAATAGCTACAGATTTCATCAACTTGTAAAGGAGTTCGATATGACATTCTCAGAAGTCGAAAAACGCTATGTCATTTTGAAAAGCCAGCTCAATAGCAAGCAAATAACACCCAAACAATTTAATGCTAAGGTCAGCCAGCTACGCTTTCAGGACAAGCAAGGCAGATGGTGGCAAATCCACGCCACCGATGGGCAATGGATTGCCTGGAACGGCACTGCCTGGGTAGCTGCCTCACCACCTGAACGCAGTCGCCCCGCAGTGTCTCAGGAGGTTGCCGTTGCTGCAATCAGTTCATCAAAAGCCCCACAAACGCTAGTCCAACTTTTGAAAATGGTACTCAAAAATATACTCAAAAGAGGGCTGTTGATGATACCGATGTCAATAGGGTTGGCCCTATTGACCATGATTGTGCATACTTTCCTGCTGGTGGGGCCGAATGGGGGGTTTGGCTCGGGGGTGAGTCCCATTTTGGATTCGGTTCTAGCCTTGCAAGGCAAGGTTATATCAGGCACTTTATTTTGGGCGCTACTGACAGGGCTTGCCACGGCCATTTTCGCGCGCCTGCGCCAGGTTGGCATTGCTGGAACCATACGCGGCATCCAGGCAGCCCCGGCCTGGGTGAGGGACTCGTTCCAGGTAGTTGGGTTCTCGGCACCGGGAATGTTGTTGGGGTCAGCCGCGCTAACATTGTTGGCAGGCACCTTGATTGACAATCGTTTGGTGAGCCTCCAATTCGTTGTAGCAGCCATCGGGGCGCTCATAGCCCAGCAACAAAGTTTCAGTTATTTGGTCATGAGCGTGGCTTGGAGTGATAGCCAACGTCTATTGAAACGAACACCAACACGTTTTAACCCTGCCTGGGCAGGCATTGGTATCACCGGGGTAATCTTTGGATTTGGTGGCGCTACCATATTACCGTTTGCTCCCTACTTGGGGTGCGCTGGCAGCATGATCCTGATCGGTATTGCTCTGGCCTTGATCTTGATGCAGAAAAATAAATCGGGGATGGGGGTAACTCTGCTTATCCTCGGCGTCCTGCTCTCATTGACCCTGGTGACAACCCCCGTTTTCGCTGACGATGGAGGCTGGGACGAAGCGGGGGGAACTTTTTCATCGTGGGTTGGCAGCGAGGGGGCGGCGACAGCCGTCGCACATGGTGTGCCGCCTTCGGTGGGCGCTGCGGTCGGGGCGATGGTGGGCAGTTCGCTTATTGGCATCGGCGGAATGGCATCCGGTGGGGGAACACCAGTCCCCATACCTGTGCCTCAATCCCAGGTTCCTGTCACTCCGCCCACGCCACCAATATCCCCGCCCTTATCACCAGATGATCAGTGGAAACAAGAATGGATCCAAAAGGGATGGGCGTGGTCTGACGCGGACGATGGCTTTGTCCCTAAATCTGGGGCTACAAATGATCAGAACCAGGTCTGGTGTCACCCCCCATGGGATCAGGGCGGCTCTTATTGGGTGGATAAAGCTGAGTACGATGATATTCAGGAGCACTTGTCCAACGGAGATGCGTGGTCTGATCGCTGGGGCTGGAAACCGCCAGAGGAAATAAACCAACTTGATCAAGAGCGGGATGATCGTTGGAATAAATTCACCGATCCGGCAGAGGGGCAAAAACGCCACGACCAGATGATGAAACGCATCGAGCAAGATTTGGCCAATGATCCTACTATGATGGAGTTCGAAAAGATTCAACAACGCCTGGATAATATGAAATATGAATCGTTGCGCCAGGATGTTGAATTTCATCAAAAGACAGCCGATTACTATAATAAGAAAGCTGCTTTGTACGACAAACTGCATGCTGGTGCAAGTGTGGTGAAAACAGGCGCAGACTTTGCCATTGATACTTTAGGCATGGCTCCTGGTGGCGGCAGGGTTGTAAAATATACCTATAAATTCATCTCGAATACAGCACAGACCTCGATCGAAACCGGCAGCCTTTCACAGGGACTTACAAAAGGCGCCATAGAAACCGGTAAAGCCGTTATTGGCGATAAAATTGGGGATAATCTTTCCGTGCCTGGGGTTGATTCCCCCACAGTGTGGGCGAAAATTCCTGCCAAAGATTTCATCAAAAAAGTGGCAAGCAGTCCATATGATGCCAAGCAACTTGTACTAAATAAAATTGTGGATTCAAAGATATCGGATGGATTAAACCGATTTGAAAATGGTGTCCACTCCATTATAGATAATCCAGAAGACTAATTTCACCTACAAATGGTATTAGGAGATAATTATGGTCACACCCGCAATTGGTATTTATCTAACTCAACAACAGCTTTTTGCTTTAGGCAATCAATTAGGCATAAGGTTAGGCCCTCTTTCGCCTCTCAAGCCTAAAACTTCTGAACAACAAGCTATGGCAAAAGAGCGTGTGCTCAGCCCTTCTCTCATGGGCGCGGATGGGAAAATGCGCCCCGAACTACTTCCTGCCTTCAAAACTCTTACCAACCCCCAGGCCTACGCTTTATTGGCCTATATGGGACGTTCATTCTTGTTGGAAACGGTATATTACTATCCCGATGCAACAACCGCTAATGGAAACGTCTCGCTCACCGATACAGATGAAGGCCTAAAATTGAGCAGCCCGGGCGTGAAAGAAGATGTTTTCACCCTATTGGGGCAATATATAGGTGAAACACTGCTGCGGCGCACAGAGTATGATTTTAATCTGCCGCTGATGGATGCCTGGGTTTTATTTGGTGTTGTCGATTCTTGTCGGCGAAAAATGCTCAATGCTGTTTTGGATTATGCTCCGCTTCCTAATATCGAAGTCTCTCTGGATGAAATCTATGCAGCCATCAGTGTAGAATCTAACAATATGCAGTGGTTCTCCCCATATTTTGAAGGTTGCCTATCTTTGGCGCAAATCTCATATAGCGATACCCAGGTTGGTATTCAAAACTTGATCGATAAAGATTTATTGCATCTACAGGGAGATACGATCATTCCCGCAGAAAGCGTAGTGCGTATTGCAGATGAATTCCTTGTCATTGATGGGCATTTGCGTTTGCGAACGGGCATGATCAAGGGCGGCCAACCCCAACATGTAGATATGCGTGCCATACAAGGCCGGTCTGGGGCGATCATGTTCTGGTCATACGATGACCAGGCAATCGACCTAATTTCGTTAAGCCCGGCTCAACTCATGCTGATTATTAGCAGCATTATCGAGAACCCTGCCGCACACCTTGCTGATGATGGCGTTCTACCAAGACCGCCCGTCAACTCCCCACCGCCTCCGGAGAGCCTTTCCTAAATCTAGATCCTCATTGAGAAACTAATGGATAAATTCATAGAAACACGGCGAGCTTATCAGAGATTACAAAGTAAATATTCCGCAAGAAAATTGGACAAGGCAACTTTTCAGAAAGCGGTCGAGAAGTTAGCCGTTCAAGACCAATTTGGGGATATGTGGCAGATCGGTGTGGTCAGCGGCAATTGGTATCGTTTCGACGGCCGACAATGGGTCGAAGATTACCCGCCGCCGCCAGACCTGGGACTGCCGTCATCAACAAGCCCGGCAGCGCATGATGAAACTTCATTAAAACTTGCGGCTGTCGAAGAGCTTTCTCCCTGGCATATCATCATCGAGAGCGGAACATCAGCCGGGCAACGTATCCCAATTGATCAGGATCTACTAATTGGTCGCGACCGTAACGTCAACATGCATATTGATGATCCACAAGCATCTCGAAGACATGCGCTCATTCAAAAAGCAGGCCAAGAATATCTGCTCATTGACCAAAACAGCACAAATGGTACTGCGCTAAATGGTAAACAAGTCCACCAACCCGCAATACTCAAACACGGTGATCGTATCAGCATTGGTGATACCCAAATCAGGGTTGAGGGATATCCTGCATCGACACCCGCTTCGGCTACCGCTACTGTTATATCTCACAAACCAGTCGAAGTTGTATCTGCCCCCACCATGCCGCCAGCTAACTCGGCTTGCCCGCAGTGCGGTAAAGCCATCAAACCGGGTAGGAAGTTCTGTGGCAGTTGCGGCACGCCCGTTGCCCTATCAGCCCCACCCCAGACGCCAGCCAAATTGACCTGCCCGCAGTGCCATCAACCGGTCAATCCGGGGGCCAAATTCTGCCGTAATTGCGGCACACTGTTGGCAGATTGATTCAGTACTGCGCTAACCGGCCAACAAGGCGAAATGTTTTTGTTTGCACTTAGTTGGCTAGAAGCCACCGGGCCGTTTGAAGTGTTGTTCGATAACCTGGAAGTATGGACTCAGATGCAGTAATAGATCGTGATTATTCAGACCCTCGGGGATTTTTGGGGGGGACGGGGGGTGGGGCGTGAGAGCAGTCCCCAGGCACAGCGCCACGCCTGAGCGGGGAAAAACCTGGGGGGTGGCACACGCCGGGGCTTGGCGCGCGCCAGGGCGAGGCTTTACCATCCCCCAGCCGCTTGCGTCCCCGCCAATCTACAACAGGGAATGGAGGAGAAAATACGTGAATCAACCTATCGTGCAATATTGTGAAAACTGCGGTAAACCACTCAAAGCCCAGGCGCGCTTTTGCGGGCGCTGCGGACAGGCGGTGCCACAACAAATCCCTGCTCCTGCCCCGGCACAGCCTTACGCGCCTGCCCCAATATCACAGCCAATGCCAGCACCGCAACCGGCCGCTGTACCACAACCAGCAGAGATGATCGTCGCGGCCCTGCCGGCAGGCACCCAACGCTCCGGTTTTTTGGGCGTCCGAGCAGAGGGTTTTGTGCTGGTGCTGACCAATATGCGCATCCTGGTTGCCCAACAAACCTCGCAAATTATGAAAGAGAACGCCCGGCAGGCCAAAGAAGCCGCCAAACAAAGCGGTAAGGGCCTTTTCGGTCAATGGGGTGCGGTGATCAATTCGTACAGCAGCCAGCGCTACTTGCAAATGCATCCTCAGGAAATCCTGAACGAAACAGCCGGGAATTATTCCATTGCCAATAACCAGATCCGCTCGGTAAGGATTAAAGAGAATTATGATCCTGAAGACGGCAGAAGCGAGGTCAAACTGACTCTCAAAACAGTTAGCGGCAAGATTGAGTTTATCTACACCCAAACCAGAAAGAGAGAAATCAAACGGACTTTGCGGCAAACCTTGGGGAATCTGGTTCGCTAAGGTTGCTTATTTGGAGATTGATATGAGTACACAACACTATTGTGAAAATTGCGGTGACGCGCTTGATCCTGATTGGCAGTTCTGTGAAAACTGTGGCAGCCGGGTAGCAATACCCCCTCCTGCGCCGGTGGCAAGGCCCCCCCCCCGACCCCCCCACCCCCCTCCCCCTCCTCCCCCCCCTTCCCCCCCCCCGCCCCCCCTCCCCCCCCCGGCCCCCCCCCCCCCCCCCACCAACCCTAAAAACCCCACAACTTTCGCTCTCGGGATCGCGGTTGTTCTTTCTTCTGTTGCCCTCCCCTTTGCCCTTGTTCTCCTTGGGTGCACACGTCCTCCTCTTTTTCCTATTTC
>DAOUWT010000149.1 GCA_030666985.1 Chloroflexota bacterium | reverse complement strand
GGGGAACGCCAGTTCCCCCGTACCCCAATGGATTCGTTGTAATTATTCAGAACCGGGGGATTTTTTGGGGGATTGTGCCACGCGGGGGCGTGAGAGCAAGTCCTAAGCGTAGCGCCACGCATGAGCGGGGAACAACCATGGGGCCTGGTATAACGCCGGGGCGAGGTTTTACGCACCCCCAGCCGCAACCCTCCACCCCCAATCTGCAATCCGCCCCCCAGCCGTTTACGTTCCCACCCGACTCTGGCAAGACTCCACTATTTCATTGTAACCACAATTTGCCACTTTTCGCGCCGTTTATCAGAGCCGAAGGCGAGTTGGGTTCATTTGGGGTTAGGTTTCCTCTCCTAATAAGCAATCTACACCTAACTAACCAACGCTTTGCTGCGATGAGATATACTCAATAGCTGCTTGTGTGATAAAACCCGATCGCGTCTCGCCATGCTCGGTAGCATATTTATCCATCAGGTTCAAAATTCGTTCTGGTAAGGTGATATTTACTCGTCTCGTTTTACCTGACAGTTTCGCGATATCTACTGATACGATTGCCCAGACACCATCGTTATAATCTGGATTGCTTTGATGGTATTCAATTGCTTTAGGAGTAGGAATTGACTCACCATCCATCAACATCCCCTCAATATGACATTCGATAGCTTCTGTCACTTCATGTAAAACATCATCCAGTGTATCCCCCGCGCTAAAGCATCCCGGCAAATCTGGTACGGTAACGCCATAATCACTTTTAGGGTCTTTATGAATTACTACTGAGTATTGCATTTTTCACTTCCTATCTGGCCATGTCAAACTAGTAGCCGAGATTTCTATATCTCGCGCCCACGGGGTATAGTCCCCCTTCGGGGATGCTTCGCGAAAACCCCGGCTACACCACCAACATATTGAGTAGGTACCTCTTCAACCCTTGTTCAAGATTCGGCAGAAGGCATCAACCTCAAACGCTGAAAAACGAGCGGCCCGCCCCAGGAGACCCACAAGCCCACCAGTCCATAACGAATAAAACGCAGCCCCAGGGCCAGGGGAGTGCCTCCCTCCAAGAAAAGAGCATCCAGCCCGGCCCAGATTCCAATCACCCCTACTAAACCAATCACATATCGCAATATGCGTTGGAGCACAGGCCCTGACACATCCAGAGAGCCTTTGAGATGTGCAAACAAAGCTGCCCCCGCACCTAAGCCAAAAAACGTCCCGGCGGTGGTAAAGAAGCCTTCCAAGGAGAGGGGGTCTATTTCTGAAACGGCGTTTTGGAACCAAACTTCGGGAACTTGCCACGCTCCCAGGCTGGCTTTGGCTAGAATTCCGGCTATGATAATAATAGCCGATATGCCAAAACTCGCTCCTATTTGAGCACCCAGAGATTGCTCCTTTACCCAAGTCTCAATAGGCTTCTCAAATTTCAGGAAGGCCCACAAAAACAACGCGCCCACCGTCCACCCGGCCAGCACGTCAATCGGGAAGTGAACGCCCAGGTAAATGCGAGAGAGACCGATAAAAAAGATCACCGCTATGGCCGTAACCCATGCCCAGCGGCGTTTGATGAATGTGGCCGCGAGACCCCACAAACTGGCAGCGTTTTGGGAATGCCCTGAAGGAAAACCAAAGGCCGTCCCTGTGCTTATGGCATGCACTTTTGCGGAGAACCAGTAGGGACGCGGGCTGTGAAAGAGTATTTTGAGAGTGCTGTTGAGGCTGCCTCCAAGTAAAAGCACGGCTCCTAAACGAAAACCCAGACTGGTATCAATGCACCAGTAGAGAAGAGGCATAACTACGAGAAAAAATTCTTCATCCCCCAAGAACGTAAAAAATTCCATGGGAATCTCTAACCACGCCCCGAGATTCTGGATGAAAACGATGATAGGGATATTCAAGTCTAAAAGAGTGTTCATAATTAACCTTGCCTTTAGTTTCAAAAAAAGTAACTACCACTCACTGTCATTTCGACGAGGTTTCGGCGTTTGTTGCCGAATAACGAGGAGAAATCTTTACTAGCGAACGCAAGATTTCTCACTCCATTCGAAATGACACCTGAGTAGTTACAAAAATAGTGCGTATTTCAGCGTATAGAACTCTTTGCCGCAGACACGCACCACGCACCACGCACCACCTCATCCTCCCAACAATTCCCCGCAATGCAGACAATAACTCTTATCCACTTCGGGGGAGACGGTTTGCTCGTGGCCGCAGTTTTTGCAGCGGTGCAGGTCGCTCATGTCGTAGCTGCATCCGGGGCAGAAGGCGTAGTCCTCCGCCAGGGCGCGGCCGCATTGGGGACAGTGTGCTCTGGTTGATAGCTGTTCCGGGGGAGGGGGGATATCCGGTTCCGGCGCGGATTCTGCTTCCGGTGCGGATTCCGGTTCCGGGGCGGGTTCAGGCTCCGGCCCTGGGGCGGGTTCCGCTTGGGGGGGGATAACGCGCCGGGCGTAGGCCAGCATGATGGCAGCCGCCAGCATCAACGCGCCGCCGGTGGTCAGCAGTCCCTGCCAGGGGGTGAGCATCCCCAGGGAAAATATCCCCAAAAAGATGACCAGCAACAAAGCCGCCCTCCACCAGGTTTGCCGCCACCCAACTGTAAGTCCCAAAAAAGTCACCAGCAGGGCGGAGATCAACGCAAAGGAGAGGATAGACGCTGGCAGCACATCCACCAATCCGCTCAAAAAGGTCAGGGACGGGTAAAAGAGGGCCAATGCCAACCCCATCATCAGGTAACTTTCGAGCGGCAAGCGCACATCTGCAAAACGGAGCAGGATCGCCAGCGAAGCCAGGAAAAGCCCGATGAGAATGGGCACCCAATTGCCCATGTCCCGGAAATCACCTTGGAGTTGGGCAACGCGCTGCCTGAAGCTGAGACGGGTTGGCAGGTTGAGCCGAATATTCCGGCTGGGAATCAGGCCGGTATATTGCCACATAAACTGTTCGCCGCCCTCTATCTCATTAACATCGGTGGTTGGCAGTGAATATTGAGGCGTTTCGCTGCCCTGCAATCCCAAAACTGTGAGGGTGACATCCGCATCGGAGCGGCGGTTTTGCTGCAACCCATAAGAAAAACTGTTGACCCCGTCGGCCTTATAGCTGATGGCAATTTTATGTTCCTGACCAGCTGATAGATCGGCTTGCCAAGAGATGCCTTGCACGCTGTATTGCGCCCCGGGCGGCTCTTCGCCATCTACCAAGAACTCCACCTCGTGTAAGGTTTCAAGATTGCTGGGAAAGGGGAAGAATAGGTCAATGGCCGCGCTTCCCCCCAGGCCAGAATAAGACAACAGGTATTCGCTCTGGTAATCCAGGTCGTAAACCGTGACGCTGACCCCAGACTGCTCCTCGTATTGCGCGGTGAGAGTGGCGTCCACTTCCGTGTCCCAAACGGGGAGCATGGCCAGCGCGATATCGACTTCGGCCAGGCCCTCTGCCTCGGCCATTTCGGTCTTCATGGTTGGCGCGGTCTGAACAATGCTGCGAGCGGTGTTATAGCTGAGGAAATCATGCTGCGCTTCCGTGTAGAGCCGGGAGGGCAGGTCACTGACAATCCTAACGTAGATGACCAGCAAAGCTATCAGCCCGCCAAGCAGCAAGACATTCACAAACAAATTGCGGATATTCAAAGGTTTCTTTCGCATGATGCAACTCCTTTTCCGTGAAGACGTGAAAACGTGAAGACGTGAAACGTGATAAGTGATGTGTTACGTTTTACTCATCACTCATCACTCATCACTCCTCGAATAAACTCATCCACCGCCCGAAAAACAATCTCCTTTTCAACATCTCGCGTAACAACATGCCCGCTCTTCTCTAACCATACCATATCTTTCTCTGCGCTGCCCACCTGGGCGTAAATTTTGGGCATATTTTCGGGGGCCACGCCGCCATCTTTTCGCGAGTGCATTAGCAAAACCGGCTTTCTAAGATTGGGGAGAGCAGCCCGCATTTCAGCCAGCAATTTCTTCAGTTCCAAAAGCGAGCGCGTAGGATATTTGGGATAAGCAATATGATTCTCTTCTGCTTGGGGATTTTGCCAATCTGACCCCTCTTTCGCGGCGTAGGGCATGAACCGCCACAGGAATTTGAGGAGGCGCAAACGCGGGTCGGGGGGAAGCTCGTAGGGGGTGGACATGGCAACCGTCCCCGCCACGGGGAAGTGGGCCGAGGCCCGCAGGGCCAGCACTCCCCCCATGGATAGACCTACCACGAAGATGCGCTCTGTCGTGCCGCGCAGCAAGTGCCAGCCATCCTCCACGGAGGCGGCCCAGTCCCCCCAGCGGGAGCGGAGCATATCTTCGGGCTGGGTAGCGTGCCCCGCCAATCGCGGCCCCAGGACAGTGTATCCCTGCCGGGCCAGATATTCCCCCAGGCCGCGCACCTCAAAAGGCGCACCCGTGAAGCCGTGAATCACCAAACATCCGGTCAATCCGCCGGGGAAGAAAAAGGGTTCTGCACGGGGGATGATTTTCATGGTTTGCTCACCTCCGCCCCAGGAACGCGGTTCCTCCGAGGAACCGCGTTCCTGGGCGATATCTCTATCAACTCACGCGGCAAATCTGTCAGGCTCTCGCAGCCCTCTGGGGTGATCACCACATCGTCCTCGATGCGGACACCTCCGCCGCGCACCCCGCCCACCTGGGGGATGTAGATGCCTGGCTCGATGGTGAAGGTCATCCCCACTTGGAGGATTTGCTCGTTCCCGGCGGAGATGTACGGCTCCTCGTGGCCTTCGCGTCCCAGCCCGTGGCCGGTGCGGTGGATGAAACGCTCCCCGTGCCCGGCCTGGGAGATGATGGCGCGGGTGGCGCGGTCTACCTCCCCGGTGGGAATCCCCGCCCTGGCGGCCTCTCTCCCGGCAGCGTTGGCGTCTGCCACAATTTTGGCGATCTGCCGCATTTGGGCGTCCACCTCCCCCATGGCGAATGTGCGAGTGATGTCCGAGAAATATCCATCAATGTTCGCGCCCCAATCAATCAGCAGCACCTCGCCTTCGGCGAATTTCCGGTCTGTGGGCGTGGCGTGGGGGTTGGCGCTGTTCGGGCCGGAGGCCACAATGGGAGCGAAGGGCAGGTGAGGGTCAGAGCCGTGGCGCAGCAATTGAATGACCAACTCGGAGGCGAATTCGCGTTCTGTCATGCCGATTTGTAGCTCAGTGAGGGCGGCGGTGAGGGCATTTTGAGCGCAGTGGGCTGCCTGCCGCATGGATGTAATTTCTGAGGCGTCCTTTTTCATTCGCAGTTCGGCTAGCTCTGCCTCAGCGGAGATGAACTCCGCCTGGGGAGCGGCCTCCTCCAAGAAGCGGAGTTCCAGCACGCGCAGGCGTCTGCCGATGACTCCCACACGCTTGCCATCCAGCCCTCCAACCTCAACCGCCTGGCGGAATGCTTTTGGCCAAGCGGCACGGTCTTCGGAGTAGGGAAAGGCCTGAAGCTTGAATGGTAATTGGGCCAATTTTGCCTGCTCTAACTCTGGGAGAATTAGGAGCACCTCGGCTCCGGGGCGGAAGACGGCCACCACGGGACGCTCCATGAGGTGAAAGTTCAGTCCGGTGAGGTGGGTCAGGTTGGGGCCGGGGTTGAGGGCCAAGGCATCAAGTTGGTTTGCGGCGAGGATTTGGGCTAGTTTGTGTTGTCGTTCAAGAAAGTGGTTTGAGGACATAAGTATCTTATTTTTCTGAGGTATAGGTTTCATCAAAGATGTATTTCTCATCGTCGGGGCCTGTATAACCACATTGTCCGAAACGGGGAGAATTGACAATGGGCAAGAATCCCTCAAGGTCATAATCTTGTTCTTCTGCGTGTTTTTTGCAGTAAGGGGTGTAAGGATACCCACCCCATACATAGACATAGGCAGCTTGCCGGTCACACTCTGTACACTGGGCCTTGGGGGAATAGTTACGCGCCATGACCTGAACGCTGTCTTTGGGGATGCTTCCATAACGTTCTTCTATGACCCGGATTTTGATGTTGGTAGTGGTGCCAAAATCATATTCATAGTCAAATTCGTCTCCTGGCCGGGCGACATTCCATAAAGGGGTGTCAATGCTCCCTTCTCTGGAAGCGGAGCCGAAACCATAACTTGACATAGGAGTAGCAGAGTAATAAATGCCATTTATGATGAATTGGCTTAGGTGCCCGCAGCATTCTACCCATATATCCCTTATGAATTGATCCATGTCTGCCAGGGTATCTTTGGCAGCCATTTCGATATTCATCCAGAAATCTGGGGCATAATTTCCCCAAAGTTTGAAATGCAAGAGCCGGAACTCTTTCCCCTTTTCTTGGGCATTAGCCTCTTTTCGAGCGGGGCAGGCTTGGAGGTGACGACTCATTCCCCTTTGGGTATAGGTTTTTCCACAATAAAAACATTTTCCATAAGATTTTTTAGGCTTGCTCATATTTACTCCTTTGCATCAAAAGTGCGATAACCAGTTTCCTTTATTGTACCCTAATTCTGATACTTATCTATCGCTAAGTTCTACGAGTGTACGCTAAAAAGTTGTTGTAGATTTTTTGTACACGGAATTCACGGATGGCACGGAAAAAGGATTTTCACATTACGCTCGAGCAGGATCGGCAGCTCCTGCGGGTGG
>DAOUWT010000091.1 GCA_030666985.1 Chloroflexota bacterium | reverse complement strand
TAATAGGTATTAGGCAGTGGATCTCCATAGTACCACAGGCGGAATAGGGTTTGGCTGATAAGGGATGCAGCTAATATCCCTCCGCCCCAAATTAAGTGCTGCCGCCGGTACTGGGGGTCGAAAATGACCAAGAAGCCGATAAAGACCAGAAATGGAACAACTACATCAATACGGACAAGGGTGCCTATGCCTAGCAAAATATATGGCCAAGGTGAAAACTGCTCATTTTTGAGATTTTGTATCGTCTTCAAGCTTGCTATGCTGAGTATAAGAGCGAGCGCACAGACTTCCATCCCTTGCAACCCCCAATTATTGAGGGGCACATAGAAAGCAGTGAGCGCTAGAGCCATAATCGGGACGATTGACTTTTCTGAGAGCGATTCGCTAAGTTTCTTAACAAAGACTAGATTGACAAGCAAAAAGATTGCTCCGCTTATTTGAATAGCCAAACTGATTTTTGACTCTGGAATTGGGAATAAATGGAAGACTGCCATAAAAATCACCCATAGAGGGTTGCTATATCCCTCTACGGGGGTTTCGCCTGGGTTCCAAACCAGACCATATCCCTCGGCAAGATTTTTAGCATAACGCATAGATATCATGGCATCGTCAAAAAGAACGAAGTAACGGGTGCCGTTGGAGATGAAACTTGTTTTATAAATATACGCGCCCATATAAACGGCGCAGACTGTAAGCAGAAGCAGAAAAAACCAATCTTTTTTACGTATATTCATGACACTCCTCTTTAGATATTATTTTCGTGATTATTCAGACCCCGTGGATTTTTGGGGGGGACGGGGGGGTGGGGCGTGAGACCAACCCCCAAGCGTGGCACACACGCCCAAGCGTGGAAAAACCCTGGGGGGGACGGGGGGGGGGTGGCGAGGTTTTACATATCCCCAGCCGTTTGCGCTCCCGCCAATATCCAACGGGGAGTGAATGGTTACTTACTTTCTGTAATACCATCGCTTTCTGCAAATTGCTTCGCACTCTGTACAATCTTTTGCACAGCAATCCCATCGTCCAGTGAGCAAATAGGCGCAAATTGCCCTAATGCCACCGCTATAAAATGCTTCATCTCGGAGAGGAATAAATTATTCCTCTCGAAATCTGCTTGGAGGGGGAATTCTTCCCACGTTTCCGTCTCGGTGTCATAGCATTTCACTGACCCATGCATACCTTCCCAGCGGATAGTGCCCTCAGTACCGATAATCTCCAGCCAATGAGAGGGAGGGCGTTGGGTGTAATTCAAATGTACGCTGCCAATAACGCCATTTGTGAATCGGAGACCTATTTCTGCCGTGTCTTCCACGCCATCTAGTTCCAAATCACTGTTCTTCCCCAACAGAGCATACACCGTCCGGACTTCGCCGAATAACCATCGGAGATAATCCAGAGGATGAGAGAGGGTCAGGAGAACTCCGCCGCCTAAATCAGCACGGGCGCTGTAGCCTTTCCGGTAGTCCTCCCGGGGATGCCAGTCTGGCAAATACTCTCCCCAATGGGCGCGGACGGAGAGCGGCGTTCCAATTGCTTTTTGAGATAGCAATCGCCTAATCCGCCGCAATCCAGGGTGAAAGCGGAATTGGAAACCGACTAATACCCGGCTGCCACTCTCTTCAACGGTGTCGTGGAACTCCTCCACGCGATCCATATTATGTGAGAGGGGTTTCTCTAGCAAGATGTGGCATCCGGCTTGGGCCGCGGGGATGGCTACATCCAAATGCAAGGCGGTAGGGTTAGATATGATGACAGCGTCAGGTTGATGAGCGAGAGCAGCTTGGATATCCGTTTCCACTGGAAAATCCTTTAGTTCATTGTCCTCCAGCATGCCTTTGTGAGTCCGATAAAACACAATGTCATCATACCCTAGAGCAAGTAAGTTTTGGAAATGGCGCCGTCCAATGGAACCAAATCCGGCAATTAGAAATTTCATAGTTAACACTCCTTATCTTTTTCATAATCCCAGCAACTAGCTATGAATGAATTCATAGGCTAGCAAACAAAACCCATTGAAATGGGTTATAAACGCAGTAATCCTCAACGCGATTTATCGCGTTTCGTGCCTTAGCCGCCGAATTCATTCGGTGGCTTCAACAAGGATAGGAAAAACGAAGCCGTTTCCTTCCCCGCGCTTCCATCAGTATAAGTACACTCCCGAACAATGAATTCTTTTCTAGCTTTATCGTCAATCTCCGGGTTTTGGATGTAACGGTTTATCGCCTTACGCAATTCAGTCGCATCCGATACTTCTTGGCCAGCGCCTGACTCACGAAAGCGCAAATGAGTAGGCCAACCACCAATCTCTGACAAAGGTAGAGTAAATTTGTTGGGCCATCCTTTCGGTGAGTTTATACACGCGCTTACCACAGGTGTCTCATGGATTAAAGCCTCTACAATCATAGTGGAATACACAGTTACCATAACATCAGAATAAGCCATCATAGAAGATTTTTCAGGCATATCTTCTCCTGAATAATGGCCTATATCTCCTCCCAAAGCCACTGGTTCTACAACGTGTACATGTTGAAATTTTTGAGCCAAGGCGCGTATCTGTTCTCGTTCCTTAGCAAACCTGGGCACATCCAAAAAATGGTTAGGGTGCAAGCGGATCAATAATTGGGAGGGTTGTTCCAATTGATCCGAAGTGATTATATGTACTAACGCCTCAATATTTTGAATGTTCGGTGAAAATGAAATGAAACTAGAAGCATAAGAGATCAACCTCCTTGTTGAATCTAAACCATGCCTGCGGAAGTATTCATCACGCGGTATTAACCATTCTTTTTGAAAGTATTTGTCGTATGAAGGAATGCCTCCCACGTTGATCTGCTCTGGCCGCCAATCAGCGCCATCTATAAGCTCTTGTTTTTGGATATTTGACCAACATGAAATCCAGTCGACATTAGCTCCAGGCAAGCTATAACTGCTGGTATTATCCCATCCCACAATAACTGATGCGGTAGGAACTCCTCGTTCCTTCGCTTCTCTCAACAAATATCTATCGAACCTCCAACCAGGAGTACTGGCAATCACCAAGTCTGGATCATACTTATCAAATAAATCGGCATATAACTTAGGATTGAACTGAGCTTGGAAACGCACCAATGCTTTTCGCGCTAATTTAGAACGACGCAATACTGCAACCATCAAATCAGCAATAGGAAAAAGCGCTTGACGTCTTGGGCTGGCTTCACCTTTTACCTGAGAAATATACCCATCGACAGCTTCGAGATTTATTTTACTCGAAGCTCCCGCACGCCGGAGAAAATCTATCCAGTACTGAAGTGAAGGTCTCGCATTGCGCCAATAAGACTTCGCCTGGGAAAGCCGCAAGCTTTCGAATATTAATCCCGCTTGTCCAAATCTTTCTTCAAGGTGTGCTTTTACGGCATTGTCTGTCAATACGATAACTTCTATTCCAGAGCCTAAAAATGTATCTATTACATCACTCTGCAAAAAATAAATAACCGCCAAACCATGGTCGGCGCTGACAAAAACTCTTTGGGGCATTTTTACCTCTTCGCGTTATGCAAAACCTCAAACAACCAATTATACAATTTCCAAGCAATCATCCTAAACACTTTGAATTTCAAGAACCATGCCAAAGAAGATTTTTTTGTTTTCGTGTTTTTGAAAAAACTTTTTCCATCGCGAGCTATTTTATCAAATTCTCCAAGAGCATTACCCAAATGTTGAATCAACCAGTCAGGAGTTGACAATCGCAAATATCCTTCATCGTTCAATTTTATATCTAAGAACCGATCCCCCCCGTAAAGTCGTTCGGATGGGATTGGAAGAGCTTCTTGCAAGACCGATCGTTTGGCAACGAACTGAAAGTGTCCCGCGCCAACATAATATTCTTTGCCCTGATAGACTATTTGCACACTCTCATTTTCATCATATTGAGACCGTGCCTCAGCCATACTTGTTCCTAAGCTGCGAGCGTGCCGCCAATAATCCTCCCAGGATAAAAGTTGTCCTCTCATTAACCTGACATCGGGATTATCCTGCGCCCACTGAATCGTGCTGGTAGAGAATTCCTCTGGCGTCCACAAGGGCATCCCGGTGACCATCCCAACTTTCGGAAAAGTATCGAAAACTTCAACCTGGGTAGCCAGCCAGCCAGGATAGTGGTAAATATCGCTGTCTGCATAAGCAATAAACTCTCCCGGAGCGGCCCCAAAGATGAAATTCCAGGCTTCTAGCTTGCCAATGTTGCCCTCAGACAGAATCAAGTATTGAATGTTTCCCGCATCCCTGGCTCCTACTAAATACTCCCGTACTTCTTGGCAGCTAGCGTTATCGAACACCATCAAATCATAAGGTATATTTGTGTTGTCCCAGATACTTTCCAAACAAACTTTAAGCACATCCAAGCTGTGGGCATAATACCCCGCTAAAGCCGGAATATACGTGACCACTGCCACCGTAACCTTAGCAGGCTGCGGAACATGCTTTATAGATTTAGCAGGATTTCGTCCAACACGCATTTATAAACTTCTCCGTCTATTTCTCTACTCTCATCCACAATTTATACAGCCTTCGTGAAATATATCCACGCTTCCCTTTAGGCTCGTCAGGTTTTACCCAGCGTTCCAAGCGGCGGATCATCTTTGCCAAATTCCACCGGGAACGCCGTATCTGCCCATCTATAAATTCGTGCGTTGCATCCACAATGAAGTATAAATGACGTCTACCTCCCGCTGCTTCCAGATTAGCGGATGATTCCTCTAATCCGCCCCATGTTCCACCGGGGAGATGTCCATAACCATGGTTCTGGTGAATAACCATCAGGGAAGGAGTTAAATCTATTACCGGCCAGCCACGCTCACAAGCATGGTAGATCATCCAATTGTCCCAGCTTGGGCGGCCAATAGCGAAATCTGGGATTTGGGTATATAGCCTGCGAGGGAAAACAAAATAATCAATCGCAATAGCCCCTTGCCGCTTCCCTTTGGTTTTTGCTTCAGTTTTTATGCTTTCAGACCAATTCACGGAGAAACTCAACTTCCTGCGAATATCCAAATCCCAGCGGTGCCCAACAGCCGAGAATTCACTTGCCTGAGCGGCAACTTGCTGTACTACTTCTTGGAAATCCGGGGTCAAAATAATATCCGCGTTTACATAAACCAACAATTCGCTATCACTTGCTTCGCGGGCTAGCTGAAAAATTGAGCTAATTAGGGGGGTATCGAACTCATTTCGAGTCACATTGGGCAAATGCCGCGTGCCGTACTCTGCCGCAACTTCTGCCAGACCGTCTTCCTCGCCAATTAAGATTACCTCCACGTCTTCACCCGCACGCTGCCAGGACTGAATGGCGTTGCGCTGGATGAGATCAATGTGCGGGTCTGTAAAAGGTTTTGGGGTTGAAAAAATGGTTAAGGATGTCAAACTTTTTACTCCAGTCGTGTATCTACATCGCGGACGTGTTTGTGATGCACGCCGGCATTGATACGTTTCAGGGCGGGTTCACGCTCGAATAACGCCACAACCTCCCCCCAGGAAAAGTCGTCCCGCCCCTCAAAACGGGCCACCACCTCCCGGATCAGCTCCAGGTCGGCGCGGGTGTCCACCGTCCACCGCAAATCCCCGTAATCACGTTCATGGTCTACCAGGACTATGTTGAAATGCCCTTCGTTTTCGTAGAGATAGGGCATGACGTGCTCCCGCTGGTGGGGATGCTCCGCCTTTTGCCAGGCCTCTTCCAGGGCGCGGAAAGAGCACACCTCAACGTCCAGGCCGATGGGATAGGTTCTGCCCCAGGGGGGAGGCAAGCGGTTGGCGGCGAAATCGGCCGGGGGATGCGCATCCAGGAAGCCCCGCACCGTTTTATCGATCAGGCCGGGGTCAATGAGAGGGCAGTCGGCGGTGAGGCGGACGATGATGCCGGCCCCGAATTCGCGGGCGGCCTCGTAGTAGCGGTTGAGGACGTCGTAAACGTCGCCGCGTGTATGGGCGTATCCCGCCTGGGAGCAGTAATCTGCCAGGGCTTGGTCAGACGCGGCCATGGTGGTTGCTACTACCACTTGGGCAACGCTTTGCGCACGGCTGGCACGCTCCACCACCCATCCCAGCATGGGACGCCCGGCAATATCTTTTAGCACCTTACCGGGGAGGCGGCTTGAATCCATGCGGGCTTGAATGATGGCGATGATGTTTTTGTCTGTCATATCTATATTTTACCCTAAAGCCAATTGATAAGCGTCTAGCAATTTGGGGAAGTTTTCTTCCCAGTTGGCGCGTTCTTCCGCTACAAGGCGGGCGGCATGTCCCATTTGCGGCAACTCCGTCCGGGCGCGGATAGCTTGGAGCAGGGATGACGCTAAATGGGCGGCGTCTCCCTCCCGGAAGAGCCAGCCCACGTCCCCCTCTTCCACCCATTCTTTATTCCCCGGAATATCGGAAAGCAAAACGGGGGTTCCACAGGCCAGAGCTTCAAGCAGGGAGATGGAAGAGCCGTCGCTGTGGGAGGCGCTGACGTAAAGGTCTGCCGCGCGGTAGTAATCCACAAGTTTGTCCTTGCTGATGAGGCCTGGGAAGTGGACGCGGTCGGTCATGTGCGCTTGCTCGAAGATGCGGTGGATGGTGCCAGCCTGCGGCCCGTTCCCCAGCATGAGGAGACGCAGCTCGGGGCGTTGGCGGGCTGCCCGGACGAAAGCGCGGGCCACATCGACCACGCCGTAGACGGGCGCCCAGCCCCGGGTGGAGAGGAGGATGAAGGCGTCGTCGCCCCACCCCAGGCGTTGGCGAATTGCGAATTGCGAGGTGCGAGGTGCGAGATGCGGGGTGCGAGGTGCGGGGGTGAAGTGATCCAGGTCCACGCCCCAGGGAAAGGTGACGATGCGGTCAGAGTCCATGCCGTAGCTGATGGCAAGGCCGCGGATTGTGTCGCAATCTCCCACGAAGACGGCACTGCGCTCGAGGGTGTAGCGTGTGGCCCATTCCCACCAGCGGTTGCGCTCCGCGTCCGCGAGGAGGTCGTATCCCCACGACGCGCTAACCAGGGGCTGAAAACCTGTCAGGGCTGCCAAAAATGCCGAACGCTGAATGGGGCCGGCGTGAATGAGGTCTGGCTCAAAGTCCCGGATCACGCGCTTGAGGTCAAACAAGAGGCGCAGGCCGTCGCGAAAACGAGCCGGTTTCTGCCCGCCAGCCCAGGGGATGAGTTCAATCTCCGGCGGGACGGGGCGATCTTCCCAGGCCTGCCCCCGATTCTCAAGACGGAGGTAGTACACTTTGTGCTCCGTTTGGGCGAGGGCGGCTAAAAAGCGGTAATCGTGCGGGGTGTAGTCGCGGGAGAAGTAGAGGATGCGCATGGGAAAAAGTGAAACGTGAAGAGTGATGAGTGATGAGTCAATGTCATTAAGTTAGTGGAACAAAGCATGTCATTTCGACGAGGAACGAGGAGAAATCTTGGTTTTAGGCTGCTATTCACTCAGCACCGAAAGATTTCTCCCTGCGGTCGAAATGACATAAACCCTTATCTTAATGACATTGAGTGATGAGTGGGGAGTGCGGAGTGCGGAATAATGTGTCCCGTCCTAAATCAGGTTTGCACCTATAATACTAAAAAGGCCGGTGCAATTATTTACCAATATCAGTCCAACGGAGTTCTTTGCCAAATGGGAGGTCGTGGAGGGCTTTTGTACCCAGGACTTGGTCAATTTCAAAGGGCTGAATTGCACCAGGGGTGGCGGGGCGGAGAGGTTCGATCATGTTGCGGGTGAGAGTTTCGCCGGCTTTTATGTCGCGGGCGGCGCGTAGGCAGCGGCGTTGAACTACTACTGTGTCTTGTTCGTTGCCGGCTACAAATTTATCGGACGAGCCGAGGGCTTTTTCTAGCTTGCGGGTTTCGGCGACCATTTCTGCCCAATCAAGCGGATTTGTGGCGAATTTGTGGTCTGGGCCTTCGCGGTCGTTGTCGTCGGTGAAATGGCGTTCGATCACCCGCGCCCCCAAAGCCACCGCTCCCAAAATGGTCGCTAAACCATGGGTATGGTCAGAAAGCCCTAAGACAAGGTTGGGGAAGATTTGAGCGTAAGTCTTGAGCACATTGAGGTGGATATGCTGGTAATTCTCTGGGCTGGCGGTGTAGTTGGTATTGCATTGCATGAGCACGACTTGATCGTTTAGGGCGGTCACAGCTCGCACGGCGCGGACGACATCGGCCATATCTGAAGCCCCAGTTGCTATCAAAAACGGGACTGGTTTGCGGGCCATATATTCCAGCATTTCTATCCAGGTAATCAGCCCTGAACCGGCTTTGTAGGCGGGGACGTAAGGTTCGAGCATGTCGGCGGCTTCGAAATCGTAAGGAGATGAAAAATAATGGATGCCGGCTTTGTCACATTCTTCCCTGAGGGTGGGTGTCCACTCAAAAGGTACAGAGGCCCCTTCATAGACTTCGTAAACCGTTTGTTCCCATTCCGATTGGTGGGAGACTTGGGATCCCATAGCCTTAAAGCCATAATCCGAAACGATTTTGGCGGCCCGGAAGTTTTGGAATTTAGCCGCGTCCGCTCCGGCTTCGGCTGCTGTATGGATGAGGGTTTTAGCGCGTTCCAGGTCGCCATCGTGGTTGGCGGCGATGTCGGCGATGAAGTATACGGGATGGTTATGTCCAATCTTTGTTTGTGCTATTTGAATTTCAGTTGAGTTTTTCATATCTGCCTCCGGGATGAGGTGGTGAGGTAATGAGTAAGTAGTGAGTAAGATGGGGTCTCTAGGAATTCACGGGGTTCCACATGAGCTTTTGCTCTGAGGGGAAGGCCACTTCCCCGTACCCCGCCCGCAGGATGTGGCCATCCTGCTTGGGCGTAGTGACATATTTTGAGGTTT
>DAOUWT010000422.1 GCA_030666985.1 Chloroflexota bacterium | reverse complement strand
GCCCACTGAAATCCCTGAAACCATCTTTTTTGATGATTTTTCGGATACCACGAGTTGGTATACCTACGAAGATGATCGCTACGGTTTTCGCTACACTGCCGATGGGTACCATATTTACAATAATATCGCCAACGGTTTGATCTGGAGTATCCGAGAGCAAGATTTTATGCATGTTGCTCTGGAGGTAGATGGGACTCGCTTGGATGGTCCTGAAGATAGTTACTTTGGGGTGGTATGCAATTTCTCAGATGAAGGTGATAATTACTATGCCTTGGTAATTGGAGATGACGGTTTTTACGGTCTAGGTTTGATGGAAGAGAGTGAATTTGAATTCCTGGAATCTGGGACGGATGAATCGAATGTGATCAAACAGGGCGGAGGAGAAACGAACCGCATCCGCGGCGTTTGTAATGGAGGTCACTACCTGATTTATGCCAATGGAGAACTTTTGCTGGATGCTTGGGATGACTCTCTGGAAGAAGGTATTGTCGGCATCGTTGTTGGCAATAAGCGATCCGGTGATGGCACCGAATTCCGCTTTAATGATTTCGCCATTACCTGGCCCTAAAACGAAGGAAATTTATTCGTGGCGATTGAGAAGGTAAAGATACTATGAGCGCTTTGAAAGTGCAACCTCAACGTAAATTGTGGATAGGTGCAGCAGGCCTGATATTACTCCTATCAATATTGGGATGTAGCTTAGGCAGTATTTTGCCAGATGAGAATGCGCCGGATGCAAATCCTTTACCGACGAACACCGATACGCCTACTCCTATACCAAGTGATACGCCAACCATCGCGCCTTCTCCAACAGATATAGGAATTCCCTCAGCAACGGTGAAACCAACCCTGCGGCCATCATGGACCCCGTTTCCGTCCAAAACCATTCGCCCGACCTGGACGGCCTCGCCCACCTTGTCACCAACCGCAACCGCGCCAGTGGGTGTTTTGCTCGAACAGGATTTTAACGACCCGGACGATATGCTCTGGATGCAAAAGAAGGGGGGAAACTGGGCAACCGGACTTGCTGGAAAGAAGTATTTTATGAGTGTGTATGCGCCAAAAGTTGAAATCACATCCGCGCGCACTTGGCTCAAACTGGATGAAGTACGCATTGAAGCCGATATTTGGCACAGTACTGGAAAAGGATATTACGGATTCAATTGTCGTGAAAGTCCAGGAGGAAATTACTACACCATTTTCATTACCACCGATGGATACTATGGTTTTGGCGAGAATCGCAACGAAAAACTCACGGTTCTAAAATCAGCGCCACTACCAAAATGGGAACCTCCCATTGACCCCAAAGGGCCGAATCGCGTCCGGGCTGATTGCCGGGGCAATGCACTGACCTTGTTTATCAACGGCGAAGCAGTTGATCGAGTCACGATCCCCGGCCTGGGTGTAGGGTATGTTGGCATGATGATTGGCACTCGTCTCGAAGATGATCGCCTCACCATGTATTACGATGATCTGGTAATTTATGGCCCACTGAAAGAAGAATAAAATTACTCATGCGCAGGTTTTTATGCCTGCGCATGTTTTTGACTCTGTGGCAGTTCCCAAAGACCCAAATTTTTTTAGTGTGCAAAAATATGTCTTCAGGAGGAAAGCTTATGAACTATAAAATCCACAAAGCCGTCGTCATCGGCGCTGGAACGATGGGCGCTGCGCTGGCTGCCCACCTGGCGAACGCGGGCGTGCCGGTCACGCTGCTCGATATCGT
>DAOUWT010000248.1 GCA_030666985.1 Chloroflexota bacterium | reverse complement strand
GGGTACTCGGTACGCTCGAGCAGGATGGCCACATCCTGTGGGCGGAGTCCGGGGAAGTGCCTAGCTCAGAATGAGCCGCCCTCAGAGCAGAAACTCATGCGGAATCCCGTGAATTCCTAGGGAGCCAAATTTAGTTAATTGGAGGTACAAAATGTCTAAAAAAATTACCCTATCCATTATAGTTGCCCTAGTGCTCACATTATTGGTCAGCGGAATCGCTTTTGCTAACGAAGAAAACCCAAACTCCGAACACAAAAGAGGACGCCGCGCCTATGGTGAAGTAGTCTCCGTGGGGGACGAAACATTCACTGTGCAAAACCCAAAAGGAGATGAAATTACATTCTCAATTGACGCGAACACCAACTTCCGCTCTCCTGGCGAAGATGAAGTCACCTTTGCCGATTTAGAAGTTGGGAAAAAAGTGGCCGTTGCTGCGGGCGAAGACTCTGTCGCCAAATTGGTGATTCTCTTGCCGGATGATTTCCAGCCCGGAGACCGTTTTAACGTTCGCAAACGCGGAGAAATCACCTCGGTGGATGTTGACGCGGGAACTTTCTCGCTCCAAACCCCGAACGGGGAGGAATTGACCTTCACCGTGGGCGAGAACACTATCTACAAAGGCCAGCTCGAAAGCCTGGACGAAATGCAAGTTGGCTGGGAGGCAGGGGTCGCCGCCAAGGAGCAGGAAGACGGCACTCTCTTGGTCGCGCTTGTTATTGCTGGTAATCGCTCTGCCCAACGTCCCCCAGTTCAAAACCCGCATACGCCTTAGCTGGTGCAAGACCTCCGAGGTTTTTGAAGTGCAAACCTCGGAGGTCTGCCCGCTTTCGGAGCTAAAAATGACCACCCGCACATCCACCCTAAACCGAAACGAAATCCAACGCTTCTTCCGTTTTCTGGTCGTTGGCCTCAGCGGAACCCTCCTCGATTTTGGCACATTGATCGCCCTAAAATGGCTGGGGATGGGAACCCTGTTGGCCGCCACGCTATCCTTTTCAGCGGGACTGGTCAACAATTTCATTTGGAATTATCATTGGACTTATGCAGACATTCAAAGCAAGCAACTTGGCTTACAATTTGGACAATTCGCCCTCGTCAGCGGCTTGGGATTAGCGCTCAACAACATTTGCGTGCTATCATTAGAATCCCTGTCCGCAGCCCTCGTGCCCGACCCCAGTTTAGCCTACCTCCCCGCAAAAGTGGCAGCGACAGCCGTCGTCGTCTTCTGGAATTATTTCGCCAACCGCTATTGGACATTCAAAAACACATAGTCACCACAAAGGTACAAAGTTCACAAAGTTTTTTTGAAGAAAACAAAGAAATTCTTTGTGAACCTAAAAAGATTCTTCGTGTCCTTTGTGTCTTAGTGGTAAAAATACAAGAGCCTTGTGGAGAAAACCATGACCTCAACTACCCAACCAACTCCCCAACTACCCAACCACCAAACTACCAAACTAACCCCCAAAACCGCCCTAATCATCCTAGCCGGCATCATCATTCTAGCCGGGTTCTTATACTTCTACGACCTCTCCTCGCTGGGGAACGCCAACGAATATTACACCGCCGCCGTAGAGAGCATGCTCCAGTCGTGGCATAATTTCTTCTTCATCGCCGCCGAGCCGGGAGGGAGCGTCACTGTAGACAAACCGCCTCTCGGATTGTGGATAGAAGCCGCCTCGGCCTTTATTTTTGGCGTGAATGGCTTTGCCGTCATGCTGCCCAACATCATCGCCGGGCTGCTGACCATCCCCCTGCTGTATCATTTGGTGAAAAAATATTTTGGCACCGAGGCCGGTCTTGTAGCCGCCCTGGTGTGGGCCATCACCCCCGTAGTAGTCGCCACCGTGCGTAACAACACCATGGATGGAATGCTAACCTTCACCCTCCTCCTCGCGGCCTGGATGTTCATTTTAGCGACCGAAAAAGGCCAAACCCGCTACCTGTGGGCCGGGGCAATCCTGGTGGGGCTGGGATTCAACATCAAAATGCTCCAAGCCTTCCTGCCCCTCCCCGCCTTTTACGCCCTCTACTTTTTAGGCGCGAAAACCGGCTGGGGAAAGAAAATTCTCAATCTCGGCACAGCTACCGTGATTATGCTCATCGTCTCATTCGCCTGGGTAATTGCCGTAGACCTCACCCCCGCCGACCAGCGTCCCTACATTGGCTCCAGCACCGACAACACGGTCATGGAGTTGATTGTCGGGCACAACGGTCTCAACCGTCTCTTTGGCGGAAAAGGCCGAGCGTCTCAGCCAGCCCCGCCCCCCCAGGGGCAGCTTCCTCCCAACGCCCCGCAAAATCCTCCCCCCAACGCTCCTCCCAACGCCCCAGCGGGGAGCCAGAGTTCAAGCACGCCGTTCAGCCACGAGACAGGCTCGCCGGGAATCACGCGCTTCTTCCAGCTTCCCCTGGCAAAAGAAATGAGCTGGCTTTTGCCTTTCGCCTTGCTGGGATTGGTTGCAGCCGCGCTCTCGGCCAGGCTGAAACTTCCGCTGACCTCCACCATTCACAAAGGCGTGGTGCTGTGGGGGGGATGGCTCGTCACCTGCCTGGTCTTCTTTAGCATGGCGGCATTTTTCCACGCCTACTACATGATCATGCTCGCCCCTGCCCTGGGCGCGGTGGTGGGGATGGGCGTGGATGCTCTTAAACGCCTGGGGGAGGATCGCCCGGCCGCGGCGGGGTGGCTGCTCCTGGTGGGGGGAGGCCTGACTCTGGCATTCCAGGTTTATCTGGCCCTGCAGCTTGAGGCTTTGTCGTGGTGGATGGTTTTCCCCGTGGTCATGCTTCTCGTGGGCGGGGGGCTGCTCCTCTCGGACGCGCAAACCCGCCGGGTGGGTGAGAGCCTGGCCCTGCTGGCTATTTTGGTGATTCCCCTGGCCTGGTCGGGGATGACCTCCATGAACGATCAAGACATTCACCTCCCCTCGGCCTATGCAGGGAAAGGGAACGCACGCGACGATAGAAATCTTCCCGATGGCTACGCCCGACCGGATTCTAGCCCGCAAGATGATTTGCGGGCCTTTTTAGAAAAAAACACGCAGGATACGGAGTATTTGGTAGCTGTGCCCAGGGCCAATGCGGGGGCGGATTTTGTGTTGGAGACAGGGCGTCCGGTGCTGTATATGGGCGGTTTTACGGGGAGCGACCCGGTGGTCTCGGCGGAGGATTTGAGCGAGATGGTGGACGCTGGCGAGTTGCGCTACATTTTGGCCGGTACAGATCGTGAGATCAATGAGTGGCTGCGCGACACCTGCACAGTGGTACCACGCTTCAGGGAAATGGGATCACCTCCCCCCTTGGGAAAATCCCCGCAGGGGACGGGCCCCACGCCCGGGGCTGGAAATCCTCCCCCAGGGCAGAATCCCCCCCGGCCCTCCCCCAGCAGACCCAATCCCAACCAATCTATGGGGCCGTTGTTTGAATGTGGGGGCTGAGGTGATATAATAACGGCTCGATTAAGTTTATTATTCAAGGAGAAATTGATGGCTAAAGAGTGGAAGAGTCCCCCAGGGATGCAGATTGAGACGGACGCGGTGTATGCCGTGAAAATGGAGACGAGCAAGGGCATAATTGAGCTGGAGCTATACGCCGAGCACGCGCCCAAGACGGTGAATAACTTTGTCTTTTTGGCGCGGGAAGGATATTACGACGGGGTGAGTTTTCACCGCGTGATTGATAATTTTATGATCCAGGGCGGCGACCCCACCGGCACAGGACGGGGCGGGCCTGGGTATAAATTCGAGGATGAGTTGGCGGGCAATCCGCTGAAGCATGAGGCTAAGGTGATCTCGATGGCCAACGCCGGCCCCAACACGAACGGGAGCCAGTTTTTCATCACCCACGCTCCGCAGCCGCACCTGAACGGGAAGCATACGGTGTTTGGCAAGGTGACGGCGGGCGCGGATGTGGTGGATGCGATTAGGCAGGGGGATGTGATGGTGAGGGTCAGGGAGCAGTAGAGCAGGGGAGCAGGAATCAGGAAAACAGGAATCAGGAAACTAGGGATTAGGAAACTAGGAATCTGGCGAAGCGTCCGGTGAAGGTGCTGGGCGCTTTGGGGTTTAAATGGGGGGGATATGAAGTCCCGCTTATAAGAACATTGCTATTGGGGTGTTGCAGTATGATATAATATTTACATACTATTTACAGCTTGGTTTCTGTCATGTGCAGAGGCATTTGGGAAGGCTTGAAAAATAATCCGTAGCGATTTTTTACCGCGCCGCATTAATCCTTAATCTGCTGTGTGGTTAATTCATGCTCATTAAATCTTGGATAAAGTTTTTCGAGTAAAATATTGTTGGGTGAGAAAACAGTTATCTACTGGAAAATGGAGTAAAAATGGATGCACATATTCGGGAAATCCCCACTGAATATAAGGTTGCTGTTATTC
>DAOUWT010000282.1 GCA_030666985.1 Chloroflexota bacterium | reverse complement strand
CCTAATACCCAATCCCTAATACCCAATCCCTAATACCCAATCCCTAATATCCAACATCCAATGACCCACTCCCCAACCTCCCCCCACATCTTGATCACCAACGACGACGGCGTCACCGCGCCAGGACTACTAGCCCTTGTTCAGGAATTACGCGACCTGGGCAAGATAACCGTACTCGCTCCCGACCGGAACTGGTCGGCTTCTGGTCACTCCAAAACCCTCCATCGTCCCTTGCGGGTCAGGGAGGTGCAACTGGGGGATGGCACTCCTGCCCTGGCAAGTGATGGTTCCCCTTCGGATTGTGTAGCCTTGGCGCTCTTGGGCGTGATCCCAGGCGAGATTGACCTCGTAGTCTCAGGCATCAACCCCAACGCCAACCTGGGACACGATGTCACCTACTCTGGTACGGTCACAGCCGCCATGGAAGCGGTTATATGGGGCATTCCCGGCTTGGCCGTTTCCCTGGATTCGCCCGAGAATCACCTGGGGCAGGTGGATTACATACCCGCGGCGCGGTTGGCGTACCGGGTGGCGGAACAGGTGCTGGACGGCAATCTCCCCACTGACGTGATCCTGAACCTCAACGTCCCCGGCTTGCCCGAAGAAGAGATTGCTGGCTTGCAAATCACCCGCCAAGGCTTGCGTGTTTACCAGGACGAACTCGTCTCCCGCCAAGACCCCCGTGGCAAGCCCTACTACTGGATTGGCGGCTCCCCGCCCACAGGCATCCCCGACCCCGGCACGGATATTGGCGCATTGGCCGAGGGCTACGCCACCCTGACGCCTCTCAAGCTCGATTTAACCGCTCATCGCCAGATAGAGAAGCTAAAAACCTCTATGGGGTGAGAATTAGGTATCTTCTTAAAAAAACGAAGAGACTTCCGAAGTTTTGCGCTAAGGCCTTTGTTTTTACTTGCCTTTATAAACTTCGGAAGTCTTATCCCTAAAATATTGAGATGGTACAAAATCATGGGGTAAAAGTGATAGTTTTTGATTTGCAAGTGCCTGCTTGCCCATCCGCAGAGCATACTTGAACCCAGGCAGAAACACTTTGACCAGCAGGGTCATTCTGGAAGGGGCCTACCCACCCATATCCAGAGCTGCCAGGAGTCAAACTGGGTTTAACTGAAATCTTATTCCAGGCTGCGTCTAAGTCTTCAAATTTATCCCGGTCCGTCCACCAACTATCAGTGCCAAAGGAAGCGTCAATATTATAAGATTCAAGCGTAACTGAACCAGTGTTAGTAATGAGAAATTCTATTATGCAACACTTTGGGTTTAGTTCGCGGAAAGTGATTGTAAAATCAAGTGATGCTGCTTGAACAGTGATAGTTGGAGAAGGAGTTGGACTCGAAACAGTTGGAGTCGGTTCAGGGGTGTAAACTGGTAAATTGTCGGTGTTTCCTGTAGTAGATGCGTAGTGTCCCCATACCCAACAAAAAGCTCCACTTCGGTCGGGATTGGGTATATACCAAAACAAATCAAAAGGGTCTTTGGCTATGATTTCTGCTTCTTCGCCTTTAAGTAAGGCGCCTTCTATATCATAAGCATCACCAGGTCCCTTACGGCAATTTGTACTAACTGAAACTTGAACCATGGGCGTATCAGGTGTTGGTGAAGGTGTAATGGATGGTGTTAGTGAAGGCGTTTGAGAGGGAGTGGGGATAGGCGTGTCGCTATCTCCGCTAGATGGTTGCGGAGTTGGCTGTTGAGGCTGGGCTTGTTGAGCACCTGAATTTTGGGCCGCTACCGTTTGAGCCACAGCAGTTTCTATTCCGCCCTCGTTTGATTCCCCAGACTGGCTATCTCCACCTCCTCTAGCATTTAGGGTTAGAACAATAGCAGTTTCTATTCCAACCTCTTCATCTCCAACCCCTTTGGCAATCAGAGTTTGAGCCACAGAAGTTTCTATTTCAACTTCATCTAACTCGCTGGGAATAGATTCAGCAACTTCTAAATTACAAGCTAGGCTAGCTCCAAGCAATAATAAACCAACTAAAACCAAGCGCAAGTACTGCAGCATATATTTGCTTTTATTATCCATGTTTTATCCTTGATGTATATCTTCTTAAAAATTTTGAGCGTGAACAGAATGTCATGTCCACCTAACCCCCCAACTTTGGAGAGAATTGTTTAGTTGTACGGCCAAGTATAATATATTGTGCTAATTACTGCAATGCAGATTTCCTTCAACCACAAACCCTCAAATTTCTCAGTTCCATCTAATCCCAATTTAAGGTATAATTCCTATAATCAATTAATTAATTACTCTTGGAGGAAAAACTGATGGCACAAGTCACAAATAACTATCGAACTATCTTCAAAGTTATCTTGGTGGGTATATTTTTCTATCTTGTAGTCTTTCTAAGCGGATGCGAGTTGCCCACGCAAGATAATTCCTTAGAAGAGACCGCCAAAGCTCTTGCTATCCGGGCCACTATTGATGCTTATGAGGAACAAAATCCGCAGGAGGTGAAAGAATCAGAAAACACCCAACCCGATCCGAACGCGGAACAAACGGCCGTTGCCCAGGCAGTACAGGCTACTATAGCTGCTTCCCAGCCGACTCCAACACCTGAACAACCCGAAGCTGGTGCGGCCCCCACAGCGACCACTGATGCACAACCTGAAGTTGCTGCGCCTCCCACAGCAACCACCGAACCCCAAGCACCGGATGCAAGTTTCGAAGAGTGGATGAATTCGGCCAGTATTCTTGTTTACGAAGATATGGCTGGCGTTTACACCATCTCGCGCTATGTGGATGAAGCCCTAAGTCGCATGGGGCTGGATTACGTAGACGTTGGAGATGCCATGGGGCGCTATAAAGAACAATTGCTCTCTGGCGGGCCGGGCGGCCAGGGGTGGGACTTGATCATCTCTGCCAAAGAGGCTCGCGGCGATATTCAAGGCGAGTTCTATGTTTACCTTAATGACTCCTTGAATGCCGGAAGCTCAGTCATCATTGAGGAGTGGCAATTAGATCAAATTGGCCTTGGCAAGATTAGCACCATACTGGGGCGTTGTGGTGTGAAATACCAAGATAACTGGGAATATGATCCCCTGGATTGGCAATTACTGTGGCCGGTAGATGGCACACATCCTATTCACCACCAACCCCACGAAGGGGTTGCTCTCACCAACCCGGTTGGCTACTGGCCAAGCTGGGATATTGGGGATTTCATGCGCCTCAGTCCCGGGAGCGACGCTGTACCCTTATGGACGGCTCGGGTCAACGAGACTAACAACTACCTGACGGCTGTAAGTTGCTTAGATGGTCAGCTAATTATCCAAACCTACTCCACGCATAATTACGGGTATGATCGCGTGATAAAAATGTGGGAGAATTATATTTACAATGCTTTATATGCCCGGTATCAGCGGTTGAGTGGAGAGTGAGGAGTGAAACGTGAAAACGTGAAACGTGATGAGGTGATGAGGAATGAGGTGATGAGGTGACGAGGGATGCAGGTTCGCTACTCAATGTTGTTAAGTTAAGGAATTGTGTCATTTCGACGAGGAACGAGGAGAAATCTTTGGGGCTCTTTGATGAATGGTGGGGTAGGGGATACAGCACAAGACCTGTCAGGTTTCCAAAGACCCTTTTGAGATGGTAAACAAGTGCGATACAGGCATGAATTTATCCAAAAATCATCGTCTAAAACCTGACAGGTCTGGGT
>DAOUWT010000071.1 GCA_030666985.1 Chloroflexota bacterium | reverse complement strand
CCTCGAGAACGCTCAGATTTATGAAATAGAGGATGCCCTGATCGATCAATTCTTTTATTTTGTTGTGCGGGATTTCTCCGACTACGCCCTCCAACTCCACACCAAACCCAGCAGCACCTCCCAGCAGATGGACTACTGCCCCCGCATGATCTGAAAACCCGCCGTTGATGAAGCGCGTTTCCAGCAGATATGGCAAGGGCACGTGCTTGTGCTCGAAGATGTTTATGAAATGAGACCTTAGGGGGTTGGTAAATTTGGGAAACTTCTGAAGTCTTTCCCCCTGCTAATTCAACATGAAATCACTCACAATAGCACTCACGTTTTCAGATGCATTGCTTCCTCCAGAATCAAATATTCCGGCAAGAGATAACAAAAAGTCAGTGCCGTTTTGCTTCTTGGGGCGGGATTGGGCGATGATGTACCGTTCGAGGATTTCATTGACGAGGATTTCCGCATCTATTTGTCGTTTCTCGGCAATGGAGTCAATTTCCTGAGCAACTATCTGATTGATCCTGACAGGAAAAGAATCCTCTATATGCCCAAAATTTCTTTCTGTGGAGCGAATAGAATTCGCCGCTACGCGTGATTCTGACATTTTTACACCTCATTCAAGAGTGGAGACCAACACTATGATACTCTTATAATAACACATGCTCATTGAGATGCCAAATCAACGCCCCCCGTTTCCCCACCGCCTGCAACTCCTTCCCCTTTTTAGCTGCCCCACCCCCCAGGGATTGTAAACCTTCCCCCCACGTGCCAAGCCCCACGCTAGTCCCCGCTTGCCCACCGGCTCCAGCGTCCCCCATCCCCCAGTCACTAATCAATGTCATTAAGATAAGAGATTATGTCATTTCGAACGAAGTGAGAAATCTTTCGGTGCTGAGTGAATAGCAGCCTAAAACCAAGATTTCTCCTCGTTATTCGGCGGCAAACGCCGAAACCTCGTCGAAATGACATGATTAATTGCCTAACTTAACGACATTGACAGACCACTAGTCCCTGATTCCTGATACCTAGTTCCTGATTCCCCGATTCATATAGTTTATTAACGCCAAATTGATATAATAAGGGTGGATTTAAAGTAGGCTGTGCCACGGTGGCTTGGCGAATTGACAAGGAAGGGTATTCCTATGATGCGTTTCGACCGTTTTACAGAACGAGCTCAAGAAGCAGCCCAACAAGCGGCTAAGATCACTCATCGCTACGGGCATAATCAGATTGATACCGAGCATATTCTTCTGGCGCTTATTGAACAACCTGAAGGAGCGATTTCTCAGATTCTGGCTTTTCTCAAAGTAAATGAAAAAAAGCTTGTTGAGCGTTTGGACTATGTTCTTAAAAATTCGCAGAAGGCTGCTATCTTTGGCAGCAGGGGAACCGGGCAGATATTTATCACCCCCCGCGTGAAGCGCATTGTGGATGTGGCCAATCAGGAAGCAAATCGCCTGAAAGATGAGTTTATCTCGACCGAGCATCTCTTTTTGGCGATTTTGAGCGAAAAGGGGTCTTCAGCGTCGCGCATTTTGGAAGAGGAAGGCGTAGCCGGTGAGCGTGTATACGAAGCCATAGCCAGCCTCAGGGGGGGGAAGCGGGTGACTGATCCCCAAGCCGAGAGCCGCTACCGGGCCTTAGAGAAATACTCTCGGGACCTGACGCAATTGGCCCGGGAGGGGAAGCTTGACCCTGTTATTGGACGCGATTCGGAAATTTTACGGGTGATCCAGATTCTCTCCCGCCGCACGAAGAACAATCCGGTCATGATTGGCGAGGCCGGAGTAGGCAAAACTGCTATTATAGAAGGTCTGGCGCAAAAGATTGCCGCTAACGATGTCCCGGAAATTTTGGGCGGAAAGCGAGTGGTATCACTGGACATGGGAGCGATGATCGCCGGTTCCCGGTTTAGAGGTGAATTCGAGGAGCGCCTCAAGGCGGCGGTGGATGATATCAAGCGGGCCGAGGGGGAGGTTATTCTATTCATAGACGAATTGCATACGGTGGTGGGCGCGGGCGCGGCGATGGGCGCAATGGACGCTTCTAATATGCTCAAGCCAGCTTTGGCACGAGGGGAACTACAGTGCGTGGGAGCAACTACCTCGGATGAGTATCGCCGCTATATCGAGAAGGATAGCGCCCTAGAACGCCGTTTTGCGACGGTCTACATTGATGAACCCTCCGTGGAAGAAACCATTGAAATGCTGGAAGGCCTACGTGATCGCTATGAGGCGCATCACAAGGTCAGTTTTTCACACGAGGCCCTGGTTGCGGCGGCCCATTTATCGGATCGCTATGTCTCCGACCGCCAATTACCAGACAAAGCCATTGACCTGATGGATGAAGCAGCCGCCAAGTTGCGGGTCGCTTTATATTCTCTGCCACCTGATCTCCGAGAGATTCAAAATGATGTGGAACGACTCAAAAATGAAGAAGAATTAGCCGGTCAGGAACGAGATTATGAGCGAGCCGCTCGCATGAAGACCGAACGGAGCCGGCTAGAGGTCCAACTCGAGGAAAAACGTGCTGAATGGGAGGCGGAACACGAGTTGGACGAAATAGTTGACGAAGACGATGTCGCCGAAGTGGTTTCGATGTGGACGGGCATCCCCATCTCGCAAATGTTAGAAACCGAAGCTGAAAAATTACTGCAAATGGAAGAACGTCTGCATGAGCGCATCGTGGGCCAACACGAAGCCATAGAGGCCATCTCGGATGCCATCCGCCGTGCCCGCTCCGGGTTGAAAAATCCCCGCCGGCCCATAGGTTCTTTTATTTTCATTGGGCCTTCGGGAGTAGGAAAGACGGAGTTAGCAAAAGCTTTGGCGGAGTTCTTGTTCGATAACGAAGACGCTCTTGTGCGTCTAGACATGAGCGAGTATCGAGAGCAGCATACCGCTTCGCGTTTGTTTGGCGCTCCTCCCGGGTATGTAGGTTACGAGGAAGGGGGACAATTGACAGAGGCTGTGCGGCGGCGGCCCTACCGGGTGATCTTGTTCGATGAGATCGAAAAGGCCCATCCGGATGTGTGGAATTCCTTACTGCAAATCCTGGATGATGGCCGTCTGACAGATGGGCAAGGGCGGTTAGTAGATTTCCGTAATACGGTCTTGATAATGACAAGCAACCTGGGCACAGAATACGTCAGTCGCTCCGGCAGCTTGGGCTTCTTGTCTGGCTCGGAGGATGCTGAAGAGCGGCAGGCTCAAGAGAAGATCGAAAAGGCCCTCAAAGATGAATTCCGCCCAGAGTTCATGAATCGCATAGATGAGACCATCACTTTCTCTCCGCTTTCGAAGGAAGATATGCGAGAGATCGTAGGTTTGCAAATGAAGGAAATTGAAGCCCGTTTACGGGAGAGCGGCCTGAATGTGACGCTCACCCCCGAAGCGCAGAGTTGGCTGGCGGGCAAGGGATACAACCCCGCTTTTGGCGCCCGCCCCCTGACCAGAGCTTTGCAAAAATACGTGGAAAGCCCCCTCTCGAAAAAATTACTGGAAGGGCAATTCTCCAAGGGCGATGTGGTTGTGGTTGAGATTGCCAGCGAGGAAGAAGATGGAGATCATCTGACCTTTTCGCAGGGAGAAAGTGAGTAGCGATACATGGCAGACCTCCGATGTTATTGTACTTGGAGATAAAGTGGTGCATTGCATCCGCTTTTGGATGCGTTGCACCACGAGTCTGCCTGTGAGACCCGAACTGCAACGCACTTTCCCAAGTGCAATGCAGTTCTGCCACCATGATTTTGAGCAACTGAAAGGAGATTTCCTTGCACGCACCCCTAATTGGCATCACCACCTACCAGTCAACAAATAAGTACGGACACTCCATAACGGGGATAGGTCAATACTATATTCAAGCCGTATCGCAAGCCGGGGGATTGCCAGTACTCATCCCCTCAAGCTTGCCAGAAGATCAACTCGCCATCCTGATTGCCCGTTTGGATGGCATCATCTTCTCTGGGGGCGGAGATGTAGACCCCGCCGCCTACGGAGCCGAATCCACCCCTGAAGTGAAACTGGTTAACCCGGAACGTGATCGCACCGAATTCCAAATGGTGCGGGACGCCATTGACACAGGCTTACCGTTTTTGGGCATCTGCCGCGGCATACAAGTTATCAATGTAGCCCTGGGCGGAACGCTCTACACCCACATCATTGACCAACACCCCCAAGGGCTTGAACACGCCTACTACCCCGATTGGCCGCGGGATCACCTGGCGCATTCGGTGCGTGTGAAAAAAGACAGCCGCCTGGCCAAAATCTTGGGCGGGGATGAAGTCCAGACCAACAGCTTGCATCACCAGGGCATTCGTATCTTGTCCCCAGAATTACGGCCCACAGCCTGGGCGCCCGATGAATTGATCGAAGCCGTTGAACTTCCCAATCACCCATTTGGGCTAGGTGTGCAGTGGCATCCTGAGTGGCTGACCGCGCACGCGCCCATGCGAGCCTTGTTCATCGCTTTCGTAGAGGCTGCTCGTTAAAAAACAATGGGGCTCTAGGAATTCACGGGGTTCAGCCACCGAATGAATTCGGCGTCTATGCGGCACAAGAACCGTGCCGTGACAAAACGCGATAAATCGCGTTGGGAATTATGCCTTTCTAACCTATTTCAATGGGTTTGGTTCACTAGACTGCATTCATTCATAGTTTCCGTTGCAACGCATCCAAAGGCAGATGCAATGCAGTTCTACCACCATGATTTTGAGCAACTATCTTTCAGGAAGTTTACCCATGGAGAAAAATCAACTTAAATGGATGGCCGTCTGCGGCTTGGATTGCGGAACCTGCGGTATTCGCCTTGTACCCACCGACCCGGAAGCCGCCCAGCGCGTCGCGGCTTGGTTTCACGAGGAAGGTTGGTTGGAAGAGGGCGAAGGCCCCGCCGAAATCATCGAACGAGAAATGTATTGCAAAGGCTGCCGCGAAGACCGCTCACTGCACTGGTCGGCAGAATGTCCTATGCTGATTTGCTGCATTGACGAGAAACATCTCGATCACTGCGGCCAATGTCTTGAATTTGTCTGCGAAAAACTCGAGGCTTTTGCTAATGATAACCCTGAACATCATGCGAAAGCCGTTGAAAAACTCAAACAGATCGCTCAAAAAGGGAGTGGATGATGGAAACTAGGAATCAGGAATTAGGAATCGGTGACTAGGGATTCCCCCCTCGATGTGCGAAGGTCTTCGTTCAGAATGACAAAATAAAAGTTTTCTATTTCCTGCAAAAGCTAAGTTAAAAAAGGAGTGGATAATGGGACAATTGAAATGGATAACCTACTGCGGTCTATATTGCGGCCTCTGCTCCGCAAGAGCGCGAATGCCTCGGCAAGCTCGTGAACTCAGAGAGCTAATGAGCAAAGAGGGCTACGAGCATTGGGGTAGTGAATTGCCCAATTTCAACGAATTTTGGGAATTCCTCACCGATCTCGGCGATCCAGAGAAATCATGCCCCGGCTGTCGTCAGGGCGGCGGGCCGCCATTCTGCGGGATAAGGAAATGCGCCCAAAAACGCGACATCAAGGTATGCGTCTTTTGCGAGGAATATCCATGCCACCGCATTGAAGCTCTTGGGAAAGGATACCCAACCTTGGTCGCGGATGGCAAACGAATGCGCGAGATTGGATTAGAAACGTGGATCGAGGAACAAGAAGAACGAGCTAAGACTGGCTTCGCGTATGTTGACATTCGCTGCTATCCTTATGAAGTGCCAAGAGAATAGGCGTAAGATTGTATGAATAAGGAGCACTACCGATGAATGACCTACTTCCCTGGCTTCTGGAATCGGATGAACCCTGGACGCGCTACCGCACGCTGATTGATCTGCTCGACCGGACCGAGGATGACCCTGAGGTGCAGTCCGCCCGCGAGGAAATGTTGAGCTATCCCCTGGTGCTGCGAATTCAGAAAAGGATTGGAAAGCACTCGACGTAAAAGCCAATACGCCCCAATAAAAAGTTGAGGCGTACTGACTTGATCTCTTGGCTTCGTTGTTCGTTAATTGTTCATCTATTAAGATTGTTTTTTCCTGTCGAGCATCTGCATCTGAGAAGCGACCACCTTGGTATAATAGCGTGTCTCCTCATCCTTTTCATAACGATCAGTTTGGAGACGGCCTTCCAAGAAAATTAGGCTTCCCTTCTTGAGGTACTCCTGGCAGACTTCACCCAGGCGTCCCCAGGCTTCAATATTGAACCATTCTGTATCCTCTTTTTGATTGCCGTCTTTGTCTCGCCATTGGCGGTTCACGGCTACACTAAATTTGCAGACCTTTTGGCCAGTGGGAATAAGCTTTAGTTCAGGGTCCTGTCCTAAATTACCAATCAATTGAACTCGATTTAGACCTGGCATAGTTTTCTCCTTTTGATAAAATATGGGTGAATGGTTAACTTCTCATTACCAACGAAACACCAAGAGTTAATTCAAGATAATAAAACCGCATCTCGGTCAAAGATTGTTACAGCCCGAATTTCGACGCTGGTTCAATAATGAGAGACTGAGGCAGACATTGACACCTTAAGTGTAACGAATATACCCCTTGTTTGTCAAGTATATTGCAGTATCATTTAAAGCCTGGTAACATCCAGACGGTTGATATTGTTTTCGGTTTCCATAAAGGATATTATTTTTCTCTGATCACTATGTATATTGCAATTGAAGGCGTAATTGCCGTCGGTAAAACCACCTTATCTCGTTTGTTGGCCCCCGCATTCGGGGCCGAATTGTTGCTCGAAATTTTCGAGGAAAACCCGTTCTTAGCCGATTTCTATAAAGACAGGGAAGCGTATGCTTTCCAAACCCAAATTTTCTTTTTGTTGAGCCGCTATCACCAACAAAAGAAAGTCTCTCGACACCTCAAGGAGAATGAACACCTAATTGCTGATTACACCTTCGAAAAAGATGCTCTTTTCGCCGGATTGAATCTGGCGGGAGATGAACTAGCTACATATCACAGCGTTCATTCTGCCCTGGCAGAAAAACTACCTGTTCCTGACTTGATAGTGTATTTACGGGCGGAAACCGATGTCCTCATGCAGCGTATCGCTCATCGAGATCGTCCCTACGAGCGGAATATGGAGAGAGATTATATAGACAGTTTGAATCATGCTTACGATGATTTTTTTGCTTCTCAACATGCGGGAAAAACTATGCTTTCTATTGATACAAATGAGTTGAACTACGTTGCCTCAGCCGAAGACCTCAACTGGGTTGAAACTCGTATCCGGCAAGCTTTGAAATTGGCTCCTTTTCAGCCGGCATTACCGCTTGAGAATTAGCTCAAGAAACGTCCATTATTACTTCGCAATTTTCATTCAGGAACGCGGTTCCTGCAAAGCACCTCGGAAGGGCTGAGGAACCATGTACTAGTTGGAAAACGCAGGCGACTTTTTGGGGAGCCGGACGTAAAAAGTGGCTCCGTGGCCTATTCCTTCGCTCTCTACCCAAACCTTTCCCCCGTGTAATTTTACAAGTTGGCGTGCAATCGACAACCCTACCCCTAAACCGCCACTTTGACGCGTCATGTGATCTTCAACTTGATAAAAACCATCGAAGATTTTTTCCAACTTTTTTGAGGGAATCCCTCGTCCATTATCCTGAACAGAGATTAAAACCTGATCTTTTTTCTCCAAAACTTCGAGATTGATTTCTCCACCAGAGGGGGTAAACTTAATTGCGTTGCTAAGAAGATTGATGAAGACCATGCTCAATTTGCGCCCATCAACATGGAGAGGAATTTCTTGAGAAGGCAACTCGAAAGTAACTTTCTGATTCTTTGCCTCGGCCGTGGGGATGATTTCTTGCCTGGCAATGTTAATGATGTCTTGTATATTGGCTGAGTGGATATTTAAATCAGCCTCACCGGTGTACAACAAGTTCATGTTTTTCATATCATCCAATATGCCCCGCAACCGCAATGCCGCCTGTAGGACATATTCTGCATGCTGCTTTGACTCACCAGATGCCTCATCTTGAAGGAATGTTGCATAGCCTAAAATAATGCCCAAGGGCGTGCGCAACTCGTGAGAGGCAATCGCCATAAAAGCGCGTTTCATGTCATCGGCTTCGCTTAATTCTACATTTGCCTTTTTCAAAGCCTGGATGAGTTTGGCGTTGTCGATAGCGATTGCCGCTTGAGAAGCAATCACTAATAATAAATTGACATCAAAGGTAGTAAACTTTTCCTCCTTCTTGTTCAAAGCTTCGAGTACTCCTACCACGCGCTCCTTTATCCGCATCGGAACACCCAACAAAGAATCTACTTGATACTCCAATTCTTCTCCTACACGATTGTAATGGCGCGGGTCATCCTCCACGCGATTGATCACTAGATGGCGATTTTCTGTAAAAATCGTTCCGGCCAAACTATTATCGAGGGGAACGGGAATTTTTCCCAATTCCTCCTTGTCTGACCCCGTTGAAGCCACAAAGCGGAGTTCTTCTCTATTATCATCATAAAGAAGAATAGACACATCTTTGCACTCCAACAACTCAGCCGCAGTATCGAGAATGCTTTGCAAAAGGCGCTCCGGTTCAAGGGTGGAGTTTAAAATGAGGCTGAGTTCAACCAAGCGGGTCAGTTTCTCGAACCCGTAGTGAATTTCATTATCAGGTATACTGGCATCTATTTTGTTCAACATAAAATATATAGCTCAATTTGGTCGAGTATCTGAGAGGGGTGGTCTTTTAATAATATCAGAAAAATGTGTATTTTCAAAAAATCGGGGCAAGATTTCCGAGATTTCCACGCAGGCAAGTTTTGGCTGATGGGATTGCTTGAAACTATTGGCATTGATATTTATGACAATTATCACAAATATTAATTGTTTATACTTGCGTTAAGTGATCATTTAGACCCCGTGGATTTTTGGGGGGAGGGTGCTACGCAGGGGGGAGAAGGACGCCTCGCGGGAGCGTGAGACCAAGCCCCAAGCGGGGAAAAACCTCGGGGGATGGTATCCACGCCGGGGCAAGGTTTTCCCTATCCCCGGCCGTTTGCGCTCCCACCAATCTCCAACGGGGAGTGAATGCTTACTGCGTTAATCTTCGAAGCGGGATTCCTCGAGCATACGTTTGAGTTCTTCCTCAGGCGGAGACGTCAATGGTATTTGGGGTTCCTCTAGCTGGTAACGGGATTCAGCTTCTTCGAGATTTGCAGCCGAGGAGCGGGGGACAATGCTCCACTTTCTGCAGTGGGGACAATGCTCCAACTTGCCAACCAGCATATTCGGGGATAGTACATGCCGAGGGTATGGCAGCCCACAACCGGGACACACTGCCCCGCCCGCGGGGCCATATTTTCCAATTTGGAAGATTTTCTTACGTTTAAATAATAACGGCGCTCCCAGTCCAACCAGAGTAAGAACACCTACCACTGCCAGCAAAGGAACCACTATCTGCTGGGTTTCCGCCCAGGTATCTTCTGGTGAGAGCAGCACTTTAGATATCTGATTAGATTGTAATACAAGGCCATTTGAGGTGTGGCCTATAACCGAAAAGACATGCATCCCTGGGGAATAGTCGTCAGTATGAAAGCGGTACTCGAAGGGCGGCTGCTCAACGATTCCCATTAATTTCTCATCAATGAAGAATTCAACCCTAGAAAGATTCTCCGGGCCACTCGCCTCGAGCGTAAACCGCCCTTGGATTTTTCCGATCCCTCCATACCCAAAATTACGGTTTAGCCTCAAGGTGAGAGTGGGGTCATTTTCTTGAGCCAAACCTGTCCCAACAGACACGAACAATACCACTGTCAGTAGAACTAAAAAGAATTTTTGTTTCATGAAAATCACTTCCAGCGCGTAAGGATTGTTTCCCGTTGAAATAACTTGGTAGCGAAAAACAAGAGTACACCATCCAGGAGTACTAAGGCAGCGGTCATCCACAGAATAAAGGTCTCGTTTATTAAAATAAAGCCTATGGTCTGGCCGATGAACAGGGCGAGAATTGGCAGCACAAATATCCCGGAAATTTGCTCCGCGACTCGGGGGTCGTTAACGCGTGAAGATATCATCACCGCAATGCTGACCCCGGCAATAGCTAAAAGAGGCCCTACTGCAAAAATGGCTGTAAGCCAAAGAGGGTCAATGAGCTTGAGCAGAACCGCTGGCGACACCACGATTAATTTTGCTCCGATGGCGTACAAGAAAAACCCCAACCATGTTGCGACGACAGCAGGAATTACAGCCGCTAAAGATTTCCCCGCCAGCAGTTCAAGTGTGGTAACAGGAGTGGCTAGGAGCGGTTCCAAAGTCCGGGTGGTTTTTTCACCCACTATGCTATAAGAGGCGATAGTGATAGGGATGATGATAGGGATCATCATGAACAGCAGCATAAACTGGGTGACAATGTAATATTGCATACATTCTCCTCCAGTGAGACCGCCGCACATGGTCGTGAACTGAGGAGGTAAATCGCTCATAGAAGCGTCAAGAATATCTCCCGATGTCCCCGTTGCATAGAGAATCCCTAGCGGCAAAGCGGTTAGCATTAGGGGCAAAAAAGCGACCGTGAAAAACACAAAGCGATTTTTGAAAACCTCACTCCATTCTTTTTTTGTAATGGCCCAAATTCTGTTCAT
>DAOUWT010000276.1 GCA_030666985.1 Chloroflexota bacterium | reverse complement strand
CAAAAAATCGTTTTGCTACTTTGTGGAGGTGATAAGTCCTCACAAAGCAAAGATATTGCCCAGGCTAAAAGCTTATTAGAATTATTGAGGTAGACAAAAAATGACACTCAAAACAAAACCTTACGAATTTGCACAGCATGTTAAGACAGAGGAAGATATTAGAGAATATCTAACTGCTTTCCTTGAAGAAGATGGAGCCCAGGGCTTTATAGATGCACTCGGACACCTCGCCAAAAAGAAAGGCATGACCGAAATAGCCAGAAACGCAGGGGTTAGCCGCCAAAGCCTGTATAGAACACTCACGGCTGATGGCAACCCTAGCTTCGTCACGGTTAATAAAGTGGTCAAGGCTTTGGGATGTGAGTTAGTGGTTGCTTCTCCCTAGTTTATGCCTCTAGCTTTTTGACCCGCTGCGAAAGACCGAAAAACCCACGCTTGACACATCCCTCATCCCTTTGATATAATCCCCGCATATCGTTCTGTGGGCGCACTGCGCCCCAGGGCGATTTTTTTGTTTAAGGCACAGCTTTAGTTTTATAGGAGTTTGACATGAAGAAGCACACGAAGAAACACAAGAAGCAAAATGAAAAAGGCCAGGGTCTAACGGAGGTCGCACTATTCCTCCTCCTAGTTGTAGTCGTTGTCATGGCAGTCTTGCCTAATTTGGGCTCGCAGATCACCGCCACGTTCAACCAAGTGATTGCCGCCTTAGGCGGGTAGATGAAAGAGAAGGGTCAAAGCCTCGTTGAGGCCGCGGTGGGGATGCCCATCCTTTTGCTGATCCTCCTGGGGATTGTCAACCTGGCAATGTACGGTCTGGCTGGCATGAACGCTAGCAACGCCGCTAACTATGGTGCGCGGCGGGCATCGGTGGCTCAGGCAGATGTCCATGTAGTCGCCCTGAACAGCACCCAGGCCAAGCTCTCCCAGGTTTCGGTCGGAACCTATACGGTAAGCGTTTCCGGCGGGGGAGGGCGCGGCAACCTGATCCAGATCACGGTGGGTTACCAAGTCCCCAATTTCTTTGGCGGTCTGGCTGGATTCTTCGGCGGTTCGTCGGAGGAGCTAGCTGGTCAGACAGTTAGCTTTTTCAGACAGGAGGGTTGGTGATGCAGGCTAGACGCTCAGAACGCGGTCAAAGCCTGGCTATGGTGGCGGCCTTCATGCTCTTTGTGGGTCTGCCCCTTTTCGCACTCATTATTGACGGGACGCGGCTCTACCGCGTCCGTTCTCTGCTGCAGGTAGCCACAGACGCCGCCTGCGAGGATGCTGCGGTCACAGCCCCAGACTTTGAGCACTATAAACTGACCGGGGAAACACGTTTAGGCAATATCTATGAAGCCAAGGCCAACGCCGCCCTCACCTTTCAGCAGACTTTGACCCCTGGCGGAGTTGTAGCACTGGACGTTGAGTCGTTTTCTCTTCTAGTCACCCCTGATTACGCTACTAACTGCATGAACTGCACAAGCTCTGTGGACGTGCCCTTGATCTTTCTACCTACATCAATCACGCTCAGGACTACATCAACGAGCATGATACGTTTTTCATCGGATTAGTAAGCAGCACCAGGTTCTAGTCACATCACATTGCCCGGATACCCCAAAAACTTTTTACCCCTTTTTTGACACGGGGTATCCGAGCCGCCACTTTGACGGCGGATACCTCCTTACCATTTGCTTATCGCTTTTGGAAAAGGAGGCATCATGTTGAAATCACTATTTTCCTGGTTTATATTAACCGTCATCCGGTTAATAGCTGTTTGGATTGTTGGCTGGCTATTTTTCGACGATTTGCTGCGGAAGTTGAATACCACATTCTATCGCCTGCAAATGGCCCTGCGCTGAACTTCAGCGGGGGAGGCAGTCACTTAGGCCGTCTCCCCAACCAACATTAGGAAACAAAGTTATGGAAATTGATTTCAGCGAAACCAACCTGAACGTGACGCTCATATTGAGCGTGGTCGCCGTGGTTGCGGGCCTTCTCCTCCTGGGGATGTTGGGGAGATTTGTCCTCCCCGACCAGGTGTTGACTTGGGGGGAGTGGCAACTGCTCCGGCAGCGGGCCACCTACCAGAGGGAGGTGGTGATCCTCCAGCGTGCGGCGGATAGGCTAACAGTGATGGTCAACCAAGAAGACATTGATCCCATCCATGCTCAACTTGCCAGCGAGCATGTAGCAAGGAAGTTTGAGGATGTTTCCCTTATTCCCCTAGATGCTCCCCGCCTGGCGTTATTAGAGACTGCTCAGGCGATCATAGATTGGTCGCTGGGGCATTCCAAACAACCTGCCATAACTGCCCAAAAGCACGCCAACCAACTCGTACTCCAAGCTTCACATTGATTGATGGCGATGAAACTCCAAGACCGTTCCCTGCAAGATATGCTGGCCGAAGAACGGCAAATGCGGTCACTCAGCGACCAGGCTCGGAGCCAATACGCCCAACTGCTGCAAAAGCTAGCCCAACAGCTACTGGGAGAGCGGCTCGAGGAAGTCAGGCGGGACGATCCTCAAGCTACCCAAACTTGGTCAGCGTCCCAATGGGAGCGTTTTTTCGCTCAGTTCGACCACCGCCTACCCCAACCGCCATCTACCTGGAACCGCAGTAATGGCAAAGAGGTACAAATGTTTCGGAAAAAGCTAGACCAAGCCCAAACGGAGATCGCCGCCCTCAAGGTGCAGATTGCGTCCCTGAAACAGGAAGCGCAGAAGAAGCCTTTCGCGCCCACGCCCAGGGCGAAGCCATCCCCCAGACCTAAGCCATCTAAGTTGAAATCGGAACCACCCAAGAAGAAAAACCGCCCCACCCCGGACGACAAAAAGGGTAATCCGCTGATGGGGTTTGCAACGCCTCAAAAACCCTTGGCCTTCGAAGCTACTTTTCGGGAGAGCGACTGGACAAGTATACGTTGGCGGCGGGGCGCGATGATGCTCTACTTGATAGCTACCCGTGGCATCAATGCTCATCTGGAATTTGACATGTTCATAGCTCCCGTTGAGGGCCTCAGCTATCGCACGAACTCCACCAAAAAGCCCCTGCAGGTATTAGCACAAAGCGGTTTTGTGGAGGCTAAGACTCTGTGGATCAAACGGAAAGACTTCCGAATGGCATTGAGTTTGGCTCATCTCACCGAGCAGGGGCAGGAGTTGTGCCGGATGCTGGGCTGGGAGCCAGTCGAGAGCGAGTGGGAACGCTTGCAACGCCTCCATGAGGGGGAACGCTTCGAGGAACATACTCTGGCGGTGCTATATTTTGCCCTACATGCCCGTCTCCGAGGTTGGATGACTGTTGTTATGCCAGAGGTACGGGGCACCGTCCCAGATGTTGGTGTCAGAAAGGATGGGGTCGCGCATTTGGTTGAGGTGGAACTAGGCAAGAAAGATAGTCCCGCTAAGTGGAGGAAGCTGGCCCAAGCCAGTCGTACCGGAGGAGTAGCGATTTGCGGTCTCGCTCCCGATAACAGAAAGCGGTTAGTGGGCGATTGCAAGCTCGCAAAAATTGAGGGTGTAGCTACTGATTTGCACACTCTACAGAATCAAGAAGATGTTTATAGCTTGACCCAGGAAACTCCCTTGTGGCTTGAATCCTGGTAGTTTGACAAGGTCACATTAGGACACTATGTCACTGCGAGGCGCGTATTTTGCGACGTGGCAGTCTCATGATTAACAAGGGGGCACAGTGTTCGGGGAGATTGCCACACCCCAAAAACAGGGGTTCGCAATGACACCAAATTTGAAATGTGGCATTGTCAAGGTAGATACGGTGTCTTTTGGAAGCGGCTTTTATGAGCCGGGGTCGGTTCGATACCGGCAACACTGATTT
>DAOUWT010000417.1 GCA_030666985.1 Chloroflexota bacterium | reverse complement strand
GCCAGTTCCCCGGACTCCACCCGCAGGATCTGCCGATCCTGCTCGAGCGTGGTATAAATTACTCATCTCCTAACTTGGGTGCAATAACGCAATGTTTATGCTCACTCACTCAATCGTATCCAGAAACTCCTGCGCCATGGCTGCTACGTTGCTGTCGGTGGAGATTCCCGCCCAGGGGTCGCCCGGACGCACCAGGTTGGCGACGACGATGTTGGCTCCGTTGAAGATGGCGCTGCGGGCTTCTTTAAGTCCCACGCCGCCGGCCGCTGAGATTAGAACACTAAACTTGCTATGCACACGGCTGACGTGCCGGTATTGGATCAGCTTCCCGTAGGTATTTTCCTCGTCCCGGCCCCGGTGCAGCACCAACACGTCGGGCGGTCTCTTCAAACGCATCAACATTCTTAAGGGGTCTTTCATGCTGAGCGTATCGATCATGGAGAGCATCCCCAGCGCGGCGCAGCGCCGAATGAAAAGGTCAAGCGTTTCGGTGGGGGAATTACCTAGCACGGTGGCGGCTGTTGCCCCAGCGGAGCGGGCCATGTCCACCTCCCCCAGCGCGCCATCCACCGTTTTTAGGTCGGCGACAATGTGCCCCCTCCAATGACGGCGGATGGCGCGAATGCCCTCCATCCCCTCACGCTTGATGTAGGGAGTCCCCGCCTCAATGAGGATGCGGGGACTCTCTGCAATAGAGGGCAATATGCGGCGCATTAGACGGGCATCATAGTTAAAGGCTATTTGTAAGTAACGTACTTTATGGTCAAGCATAGTGAATGCCTTTGATGGTGAAATGGTATTATCTCAAAAACGTGGGGCAAGACTTCCGAAGTTTGCATTAGAAAAACTTCGGAAGTCTCAGCTTGAAGTACCTTATTTTTGCCCATCAATGAGAGATTTTGCCACGTTGCCCAAATCAGACGGTATGAAGAGCACAATTTTCTCTGAAGGGTCGGCGGCAATGGCGCGAATGGTTTGCAAGGTGCGCAAGTGCATGGCTCCCGGGGTAGAGGCCAGGTTTTCGGCAGCTTCTTGTAAGTTTTTGGAGGCTTCTAGTTCTCCTTGCGCGGTAATGACTACGGCGCGGCGCTCACGCTCGGCCTCTGCTTGCTGCGCCATGGCGCGTTTCATCTCGGCTGGTAACTCAACCTCTTGAATCTTGATAGACTCGACATCAATGCCCCAGCCTTCTGTCTCAGAGTCAACGATTTCTTTGATGCTTTGGGCAATATGTTCCCGCTCGGTGAGAACGGCGTCCATCTCGCTGTTGCCGATCACGTCCCGTAAGGCGGCTTGGGTGTATTGGCGGATGGCGAAGACATAATCCTCGATTTTGATGATGGCGGCGGCGGGTTGGACGACCTTGAAATAAACCACGGCGTTGACCAGCATGGGGATATTATCCCTGGTCATCACTTCCTGACGGGGAACTTCAGCCGTTTTGATGCGCATGTCCACTTTTTGCATTTTCTGGTAAACGGGAATAACAATTGTCAGGCCGGGCTTCCGGGTGCTGGTGTATTTTCCCAGGGTAAATATAACTCCTCTTTCATATTCGTACAGGAGCCGTATCCCTCGCAGGATCAAGACGAGGACTACGAGAAGAATGCCAACAAATGCACAACTACCAAAAGTCAATAAGCTATCCATGATTCACTCCTTTTATGTTAGGGTCTAAATGGGGGGTAAATCCCTCTACAAATATATCTCTGTGGGCAACTACTCAGGTGTCATTTCGAACGAAGTGAGAAATCTTGCATTTGGTGGCAAAGATTTCTCCTCGTTCCTCGTCGAAATGACAATGGGTGAG
>DAOUWT010000203.1 GCA_030666985.1 Chloroflexota bacterium | reverse complement strand
TCCGCAACCAAGTGCTCTATCCACTGAGCTACGAGGGCTTGTCTGTTGAAGGCGGGGAGGGTGGGATTCGAACCCACGGTCGAGAATTACCCCGACAACCGCTTAGCAGGCGGCCCCAATCAACCACTCTGGCACCTCCCCAGTTAAATCACCAAGGCGGAGGGAGAGGGATTCGAACCCCCGGTGGGCGGTTAGACCCACAGCTGTTTTCAAGACAGCCGCCTTAGTCCACTCGGCCATCCCTCCCAGGCGGAGAGATTTTACCATAGGTGCAATAGCGATGCAATGCCTGTCTTTTGCCTGCCCAGGGTGATCGCATTTGGAAATGAAAAGGGGTCCGCAGGAGCTGGCGATCCTGCTCGAGCATTGAAAATTAGCCTATTACCACGCTCGAAGGGGAACGCCAGATTGTCTCACTGCTCGAAGGGGAACGCCAGTTCCCCTGGATTCTGCACCCGATGGGGCTGCTGACCCATCTCGAGCAAGAGAAGGAATGGGTTTGTATCCTATATGCAATCGCCCTGCTTCCCTTCGAGTACCCGACCAATATACCAATTTCCCAGTTTACTAATATACCGACGCAGCCGAATTTTACCTTGACCAAACCCCTCTCCCAGGCTACAATGCAAAGTCGCGGCTGGCTTGCCTGGAGCTATTTTGCCATCCGCTGTTTTCTTGTTAATGAAGGTTTGCGTTCTATGTTCGAAAATTTGACCGGGCGACTTGATGAGATATTCCACAACCTGCGGCGGCGCGGCAAGCTCTCCGAGCGCGATGTGGATGCCGCTATGCGGGAAATCCGTTTGGCGTTATTGGAGGCTGATGTCCACTATGGCGTCGTGCGGGATTTCGTCTCTCGTGTCAAGGAACGCGCGGTAGGTGTCGAGGTCTCCAGAGCACTTAATCCCGGGCAACAGGTCATTAAAATCGTTCACGAGGAATTGATCTCCACCTTGGGCAACCCCGCTCCTCTGAACTTGCGGGGAGCAAAGCCCAAGCTTATCATGCTGGTTGGTTTACAAGGTTCCGGCAAGACCACCGCGGCCGGGAAATTAGCCCGCAAATTGCGCAAAGAGGGCGAACGAGTTTTGCTAGTGGCTGCTGACCCATACCGTCCGGCGGCTGTCAAGCAATTAGAGACTTTAGGGAAGCAGCTCTCGATCCCCGTTTTTTCGGAGGCCGGAGTCAAGCCCCCTGTCCTTGCTCAACATGCCTTTGAAAAGGCAAAACGCGGGAGCTTTAGCGTAGCTATTTTGGACACGGCCGGGCGCTCTCAATTAGATGAGAGTTTGATGGTGGAATTACAGGCCATCAACCAAAAAGTGGAGCTGGCAGAAACCCTGTTGGTCTTAGATGCTATGATAGGGCAAGAAGCCCTCAATGTTGCCCAAGGCTTCAAAGACGCCATCCCTTTGACTGGGTTGATCATGAGCAAGATGGATGGCGATTCTCGAGGGGGCGGGGCAATTTCTGTTCGCACAGTTACCGATGTCCCCATCAAGTTCTTAGGCACTGGCGAAACCCTCAAAGACTTGGAAGTCTATGACCCATCCCGTCTGGCTTCGCGAATTTTGGGCATGGGCGATGTAATTGGCCTCATCAAACGGGCCGAAGAAACCCTGAATGAAGAGGTCGCTCTCCAGCAGGCAGAACGCATGATGTCTGGCGAGTTTACCCTAGAAGATTTTGCACAACAAATAGCCCAAGTTCGAAAAATGGGTTCCATTGGCCAAATTATGAATATGCTCCCCGGTCAAATGGGAAAAATGGCTCAAAAAGTTTCTCCACAAGATGCCGAGAAAAACCTTGTGGTAACAGAAGCCATCATCAACTCAATGACGCCTGAAGAAAGGCAGAATCCCAGGATATTGAACGCCGGGCGTAGACAAAGAATTGCAAAAGGGTCTGGAACCCGCGTTTACGATGTCAATCAACTGGTGAAACACTATCGTGATGCAAAACGGATGTTCAAGAAACTAGGAAAATCCGGGATGGGCAATTTGTCTCGGATGTTTGGTTAAACATTTGTGCGTAGCGAGTAGTGCGTAGGAGATTGCACGCAACACGCATCACGCAACACGCATCACGTAACACTATTTTTATTAAAAACTACATGAAGGAGTTTTATTATGGTTCGAATTCGACTACGTCGCACTGGCGGAAAAGGACAACCTACTTACCGCATTGTGGCCGCTGATAAAGAAAAGCCTCGAGATGGCCGATTTCTGGAAATTTTGGGGGATTATAACCCTCGCACAGAACCGGCTACAGTTCGAGTAAAAGAAGACCGCATTTACTATTGGCTGAGCGTAGGCGCTCAACCTTCTGATGCCGCCTTACAAGTCTTCAACCTGATTGGCATGATGGATAGGTATGAACGCCATAAAGAAGGCGAAGACCTGGAAACGCTTTTAGCGGAATCAAAAGAAGCCCAACAAGAGCGCAATATTGATCCTCGTACCCGGCGAGATGGCGGGGCTAAAAGGGTAGCAGCACCAAAAGCAAAAGAAACGGTAGTTGAAAAAGAAGCCGAGGAAGAAGCTGCGCCTGAAGAAAAAGCCGAAGTTGAAGAAGCTCCCCCCGAAGAAGAAGCCGAAGAAACTCCTGAAGAAAAGGCCGAGGAAGAAGAAGCCGAAGCAGAAGAAACTCCTGAAGAAGAAGCTGAAACCGAAGAAGAGTAATTTCATTTTCATCCGTCGCAAGCTCGAAGGGGAACGCGGCATACAGTAGTAGCCGTGCGCCAGTTCCCCCGGATTCGGCCCGCTGGATTTGGCGATCCAGTTCAAGCGTGGTCAGTTGCGCAAGCTCGAAGGGGAACGCGGCATACAGTAGTAGCCGTGCGCCAGTTCCCACGGATTCAGCCCGCTGGATCTGGCGATCCAGCTTGAGCGTGGTCAGTTGATGAGCGACCACTACCTATTTTCTAATTTCTCAAATTTATGAGCGGAGAGGTGTACTTTGAAAGAACTTATTGAATATATCGCGCGTTCTTTAGTGGATGATCCTATACAAGTTGAAGTTACCCCGCAGCGGCGCGGCTCCGAAATATGCTTCCAACTTCAGGTTGCTCAAGAAGATATGGGGCAAATTATCGGCAAACGGGGCCGCATAGTGAACGCCATGCGTTCTTTATTGCATGTGGCTGCCGCTCAAGAAGGCCAGCAAGCTTCTCTTGATATCCTAGAACCGCAATGACCCCCCAGGATATTTCCCCTTCTCGAGATGTAGAAAAAACAGGCTCGTCAATTAGTGGCGAGCCTGTCTTTGTAGTGGTCGGCAAGCTGCGACGCCCGCACGGGATTCGGGGAGAGATGAAAACAACCGTCCTGACCGATTTCCCCCAGGCACTGAAAAAGGGTCAAGAGGTTTTCGTTGGGGAGAGGCACCATCCGTTGCTAATTCGGAGCACCCGTTGGCATGGCGACGATATGCTGATCGCCTTCGAAGAATATTCCGATCGGGATGAGGTGGGCGTGCATCGCAATCATAAGCTCTTTATGCGCCTCGAAGATCTCCCTCCCTTGCCTGAAGGAGAATTCCACACTCATGAGTTGATAGGCTTGAAAGTGGTCACCGAGAATGGACAGGATTTGGGATCTCTAATCGAAATCCTGGAAACCGGGGCCAACGATGTCTATCTTGTGCGAGACTCGCGCGGAAAAGAAAATCTGCTTCCGGTAATCGAGGAAGTTGTTCTTGGAGTGGATTTAGAAAAAGGGGAAATACTCGTACATCTTTTGCCTGGGCTTTTGTAATTGGTAGATTGTTTGGGGGATGGGGGAGAGGGGACGGCCCCGGGGGGAGGGAGCCAGGCGGCTTGGTTTCACCTCCCCTGGATGGTAATTCCCCTCCCCAGGGGGGTGGTCGCAGCCACATGGAGAGGCTTCACTCCACCGGAGGCGCAAGCCCCGTGGGCTGGTATCCCCCAGAATCACGCTTGACATCTACGAAAAAACTGTGGTATTCTGTTGCCCGCTTAGGGCCAGACTGTCTTAGGCTTCTAAAAGGAGCCATCCGTGAATGACATGAAACGCTATTGGATAGGTTTCAATCTTGTCAAAGGGATTGGGCCGGTTCGTTTGAAAGCTCTCTTGCGTGTTTTTGGAGATGCAAAGACGGCCTGGTCAGCCTCTGCTGCGCAATTACAAGAGGCGGGCCTGAGCTATAAACTAACAGAGCGTTTGCTGCGGGTGCGGGAAGATGTTTCGTTGGAGAGGCTCTGGGAGGGAATTCAGCAACAGGGCATCAATGTCCTCACCTGGGAAGACGATACCTACCCGGCCCGGTTGAGGGATATCCCCCGCTCTCCACCTGTTTTGTACCTGCGGGGAGAGTATCAGGTCGAGGATGAGTGGGCCGTGGCAATTGTTGGCACACGGCATTTTAGTTCTTACGGGCAGCAGGTGACAGAAAGGATAGCGGGAGCGCTGGCCCGGAATGGCGTGACCATCATCAGTGGTTTGGCACGCGGCATAGATGGCATTGCCCACCGGGCCGCCTTAGAAGCGGGAGGTCGAACATTAGCCGTCTTGGGGAGCGGCGTTGACCATATTTATCCCCCCGACCACCGCAGCCTGGCGGAAGAAGTGATTGAGCACGGATCGCTCATCAGCGATTATCCACTGGGAACCCCGCCGGACGGCTCTAACTTTCCACCTCGCAATCGAATCATCTCCGGGTTGGCCAAGGCTGTAATTATCGTGGAGGCCGGCCAACGGAGCGGCGCATTGATTACAGCGGGCTATGCCGTTGAACAGGGGCGGGAAGTGTTTGCCGTTCCCGGAAATATTTTTGCACCTAAAAGTAAGGGCCCCAACCAGTTGATCAAAAAGGGAGCGCACCCCTTATTGGACGCCCAGGACGTTTTAGAGTTATTGAATATGACTCAAATTGCCGAGCATAAAACAGCCCGAAAGGTTTTGCCTTCTAATCCTACAGAAGCCAAGCTCTTCCAAGCCCTGGGCCTGGAGCCTTTGCATGTCGATGACATCAGTTCTCGGATCAATTTGCCGGTGGCGGAAGTGACCTCGACGCTGGCCCTGATGGAATTGAAGGGCATGGTTCGCAAGGTGGCGGGCATGATATATATATGCCGGCAACGAAAGAGGGCGTAGTGAAGGGTGTGATGGAAAAGAGAAAAAAGAAAAACAACAGACGGGAAGACGAGAAGAGGAGCGAAAGAACAAGAGACCTCACC
>DAOUWT010000348.1 GCA_030666985.1 Chloroflexota bacterium | reverse complement strand
GTATCCTGTCCCACAGCGTCTTGCCCAGCAGCGTCTTGCCCAGCAGCGTCTTGCCCAGCAGCGTCTTGCCCAGCAGCGTCCACCCCAGGGATATGGTAAAGCGCCCGGGGATGGCCCTCCCTCCCCCGCAGGGACGCGACCACCTCGCCAATATCCATCCACCGCCGCGTCCCAATCACGCCATCAATGCGGGGGATTTGGCGGACAATCTCCGGCCCGGAGCGTTGAGCCAGGCATCCCGCCGCGATCAAGACCTGATCCCCCGCCCCCTCTGCCATCTCCCCCAAAACCCGGTAAGACTCTTCACGGGCAGAGTCGATAAATCCGCAGGTGTTGACAATGACAACCTCGGCCTCTTGAGGGGCATCGGCAGGCGTGTAGCCTTCCCGGCGGAGGAGTTGGGCCATGGTGTCAGAATCGACCGTGTTTTTGGCGCATCCCAAAGAAATAATGTAAAACGTTTTTGCTTTCATGGGGGGGGATTATGGGGAGGTGGGCGTGGGGGGAGGGGTGCGTGTGGGCGTGGATGTGGCCGTGGGGATTGCTGTGTCCGCCGGCGTGGGCGTGATGGTGGGGGTAGGGGTGAAAATCCCCTCTGTTGTGAAAATCAGGTTAGCCACCCCCCCGTATACGCCTAGCACGCCTATTTCGCGTTGATTATAAAAAACCCTTACTCCGGCAGCATTTCCGGTGAGGATTTCAATCCGTTCCTCGCCGCCAAAAACGTGGATACTGCCCGGCAGCATGCGCCCGCTAAATTGCTCTTCGTCATCGACAGTCACCCGCACCCAGGCGCGTTGGCTGATAACAAGCTGAACCTGAATTTCCCCTTCTTCGGCTGGGAGGGGGGTGATTTCTGCGTCCTCAGATGAGGCATCGTCTGAGAGAGGGGCAGCGGTCGCGTTCACATCTACCAAGATGCCCGCTTGGGGGGTGCGTGAGGGGGGTAGCGTGGGGGAAGGCGTGGCAGAGGGGAGCAGCACATCCGCTACGCCGGGGATGGAGGGAGAGGCTTTGGCTTCCTCGGCCCTTTGGCCCATGACTTGTGCGCTTGCCCAGACAGCCGCCACTGCAAGCACAAGCGCAAATAGCCCGCTGACGATCAAATGTTGAGAAAACACACGCCGCGCCCAAGAAGGTTCCCTTAGTTCCGCATCGGAGCGACGGGATGACCTGGATTGTTTGGCCCGTTTTTCATCTAAGCGTGCCTGAAGATATTCGGCAAAACTTAGCAACAGAGGGTCTGGGTCCAGGCGCAAAAATTCGGCATAGTTGTTGAGCATTCCCCGCCCCTGCACCGGAGACGGCAAGTCGTCAAAGCGTCCCTCTTCCAGGGCCAGCAGATAGCGGGGTTTGACGTGAATTTGGCGTTCGACATCTTCCAGAGAGAACCCCAAAATATTGCGTTGAGTTTCTAGTTTCTCTCCAATATCCTCGAGTTTGTTGTTACCAGGTTTGGCTTTTTTGGGCAGGGGTTTCTTAGTTGGCAGCGGTGTTTTTGAACTTTGACTTTTCCCAGGGGACAACTCCGACAGCAAAGGAGCGGGGTCCAGGCCCAGAAATCCGGCATAGGAGCGCAAAAAGCCTCGCTGCTGAAAAGGGGAGGGGAGGGCCTCGAAGTTACCCTCCTCCATGGCTTGAAGGTAGCGCAAGCGTATGCGCGTGGTGATAGCGGCCTCATCTAGCGTTCGCTCCTGCTCTTCGCGTGCCTGACGTAATTTGTGACCAATTGAGCTAGTCATTATTCAACACATCCTAAGTAACTACTCACCCATTGTCATTTCGACGAGGAACGAGGAGAAATCTTTGCCACCAAATGCAAGATTTCTCACTTCGTTCGAAATGACACCTGAGTAGTTACCATCCTAATAACAAAGACCGGTCTGGCAGCGCAAAGGCTGGCTCCAGACCGGTACTAGGGAGATTCCAAGAAAATAATCCTCCCAAAAACTCGTGTTGCGTGATGCGTGTTTCGTAAAGGGATCTCTCCCGACCGAACGGGTACGCGCCACATCCTCAAAATGTGACATTGTCAAACTACTCAGCTTCTGTTTCTTCTTCAGCTTCCTCGATTTCTTCACTTACCTCTTCGGCCTCGGCAGCTTGAGCTTCCTCGATTTCCTCTGCAAGTTCCACTATCTCTTCGAGAGCTTCCTCTGCTTTTAGGGCCTCGCGTTCTTCCTCGCTCAGAGCCGATAAGGGGGTTTCACCTTCCCGGTACAAAATGACATTGACTTCTGGGATCAAGTCTACGGTGATGCGAACAGCCACGGTGTATTTGCCGACCATACGCAGGGGTTGGGATTCGATCTGTTTTGCTTCTATCGTGACTCCAAGTTCCTCGCTGATGACGTTTGACAGCATTTGGGTGTTCACAGAGCCATACAAGCGCCCCGTCTCACTGGCTTTGACTGCGAAAGTAAAAAGTTGGCCGTCCAATTGTTCGGCAACTCCGCCCATCTCATCGTTGATTCGGGCGCGTTTTACCTCACCTTCTTTGCGAATGCGGCCGGCTTGCTTGATAGCGCCGGGAGTGGCCATAATGGCCATGCCTTGGGGCATCAAATAGTTGCGAAAATAACCTGGGGCTACTTTTTTCACATCCCCGGCCCGGCCTAATTTGTAGACATCTTCAAGTAATAATATTTTCATGGTTTCGAACCTTTCCTTATAAAATAATCTAGCCCTTATACAAATTTGTTCGCCTGCTCGAGCTGGATCGCCAGATCCAGCGGGCATGCGTGCGAAGGGTACAACGCACTAAAGCGGGTGAATTCTACCAGATGGGAAAGGGGGCGTCAACGACGAGAAAGTATCGGGAGTGCTAAAAAGTTGTTGGTTAATTTCTGCCCCCCTCAGTCCCCCCAAATGCCAAAAAACACGGAATTTGGGGGGATGC
>DAOUWT010000190.1 GCA_030666985.1 Chloroflexota bacterium | reverse complement strand
GCGAGGAAAGTGAAACGTGAAGAGTGAAACGTGAAGACGTGATGCGTGAGTTACTCATCACTCGTCACTCATCACTCGTCACTTATCACCTCAACACTCAAGGACTAAAACCTATGACCCAAAAACACACCACTCACTTACTCATGCCCTCGCGCCCCGTGGGGATTGTGGGCTATGGAGCTTACGTCCCCCGCTACCGCCTGCCGGTCTCTGAGGTTTCGCGGATTTGGACGGGCGGGGCCGGGGGAGTTCCCATTACCGAGAAGTCGGTTCCCGGCCTGGACGAGGATACCGTTACCATGTCCATCGAAGCGGCTCGCAACGCTCTGGAGCGGGCCATGATTGATCCCGCCGGAATCCGCGCCGTGTGGGTGGGTTCGGAGTCGCATCCCTACGCGGTCAAGCCTACTTCAACCATTGTGGCCGAGACATTGGGCGTTGTTCCCAGCACGCAGGCCGCCGACTTTGAGTTCGCTTGCAAGGCCGGCTCCGAGGCCATGGTGGCCGCCTTTGGGCTAGTTGGCTCCGAGATGGCTGAATACGCCCTGGCTATTGGCATGGATACGGCTCAAGCCAAACCCGGTGATGCTCTGGAATACACCGCTGCCGCTGGGGGGGCTGCCTATATCATCGGCCCCGCCGAGGAGGCTTTGGCTGTCTTGGAGGGGGCTTATTCCTACGTCACAGATACGCCCGATTTTTGGCGCAGAGCGGAACAAAAATATCCCGAACACGGACATCGCTTTACCGGGGGGCCGGCTTATTTTACGCACATCAAAGGGGCCGTGAGCGTTCTCCTAGACGAAACCGGAACCACGCCCGATGATTATGCTTATGCCACCTTCCATCAGCCGAATGCCAAATTCCCCCGCCGGGTAGCAAAAGAGTTGGGCTTCAGTGCAGAACAAATCGAGCCGGGCTTATTATCCCCGGAGATTGGCAACACCTACGCGGGGGCGGCCCTGATTGGTCTGTCCGCCACTCTGGACATTGCCAAACCGGGCGACCGGATACTGATGTCTTCCTTCGGGTCGGGAGCTGGCTCCGATGCCTTTGCCTTCCGCGTCACCGAGGAGATCATCCCCCGCCGGGAACGCGCCCTAAAGACCCGCGACTACATTGCCCGCCGCACCGAGATTGATTATGCTCAATATGTGCGTATGCGCCGTAAGTTGGCGATGAGGTAGGGAGGGGGAAGGGGAAAGTGGCAAATGGCAAGTGTGCAAGTAGGCGAGTTTGCGAGTGGCGGAGTTTGTATTGTCATTTTTAACGCGCTTCGTGCCGAAGTGTGAGAAATCTTTCCATCGTGAGTGAATGGCAAATTGAATTCAAGATTTCTCCTCGTTATTCGGCGACAATCATGCCGAAACCTCGTCGAAATGACATACTTGGTTGCTTAACTTAACGACATTGACTGCCACGTTACCTGCTTCCTGATTTCGCCCCCCGGCCCCCAATTCTGGGGGTGGCTCCTCGTTACATTGTTACCTGTTTACCTGTTACCTGATTCTTAGTTTCCTGGTCACTAATCCCAAGCCCACCAACCCTGATAGTTTCTGAGAGTGCTAATCGCATACACTCTATTCCACTGAAATAGGACACACACTCTTTATCAAGGAGATAGGTACTTATGGGAATTCCACGCCATTGGCGATTGAAGAAGCAGAGATATGCCCTGACTGGTGAGGTTTGTCCTCATTGTGATGCAAAGATATTCCCCCCCCGGGACGTTTGCCCGGAGTGTGGCGGCGAAGCCAAAACTGAATATGCCTTCAGCGGGCTGGGAGAGGTGTATTCGCATACTACCGTTTACAACGCCCCAGAAGGATACCAAAGTTCTGTTCCCTATTCGGTGGCCCTGGTGAAATTGGACGAAGGCCCCGTTGTCACGGCTCAATTGACAGACTTGGGAGAGCAAGAAGCGGAAATCGGTATGCCGGTCGAGATGGTCACCCGCCGTTTACGCACCGATGGCGATGAGCGCGGTCTGTTGGTGTATGGGTATAAGTTTCGCCCCTCTATGGCTGCGGCTGCCGCGTAGCAGGTTTTGAGTTAATAGCACAAGCTCGCTTGGAATATTCCAGGCGGGCTTTTTTTGTTAAACCAGGAACCGCGTTGCTTCGCGAAGCAACGCGGTTCTTGAGGTTTTATTGTGAAACTTGACAGTCATAAGGAAAGTGGCTTGTGGATATTACTTTATCGGTGTCATCTCAAAACGGGGGGCAAGACTTCCGAAGTTTGCACTACAAAAACTTCCAAGGTCGAAGACCCGGTCTCAGCCCCACCCCCCAATAGTGAGATGATATCTTTATTGCACCTTATATTAGACCTCTGCTTGGTGAAGTAAGGCATTGATTTTGGTGAGCACTTTCTCGAAATTCATCGGAGAATGGGGCATCACATTACTGTCGGCTTGCTTGTGGGTGTGATGAGGAAAACCGAGTAATTTTGGAAAATGTGGAGCATTATCCCACCTGTGTCTGAGAATGGTTTTGTCGTTGTTCATCCATTGAAATCGGTAGTCTTTGGTAGCTATTTTTGTATCTTCTAGAATGAAGTACTCAGCCATCTCTAGGAAATCCCCGTTGGTGAGAGTGGCGCGTATGCGAATATATCCTTTTCGTTCGTCTGCATGTGCTTCAAGTATGCGATATTGTTGAATAATAGGATGGGTAATTAAAACCATTCGGCAGTGTTTTAGATATTCTGGCGGTGTTATCAAGATTTACCTCGAAGAACTGCTATACGTTTTTGGCTTTCTAAGTGCATTTTATAGAGTACGTTCCATTCGAAATAATCCATTTCATCCCCCATCTCTCCATTTTGATAAAGAGTGAAAAAAGCAATCGAGGACATGTCATAATGGCTTTCATATTCAGCAAGGCGAGGTTGCAAACGCTGGAGTTCTGATTCCTCCTGGGCAATTTGATCTCGGATTAATTTTTCCAATGTTTGTTCAATGAAAGGGGTTTGGAGGTTTGCGTTGAATAGACGTTCAATGGGGTGTGCGTTTGCTGTAGTCATTGTTGTCCTTTTGTTATCCAGATAGTATCTCTCTATCGTTAGTATAGCATCCTGGGCTTTGCCTGACAAGTTTTCCTGGCCTTTTGCTTCACCTTCCCCCTCTCGTTTTCCTCTCCCCCAGCCCCCAGTCTCCCAAGTTCCCGATCTGCTAATCTCCAATATCCAATATCTAATATCCAATATCCAATCCCCCACCATCACGGAATAAGAAAAATATCCTGCACATTTCCCTCATCATCCAACAAAGTCACCGTTTCACCGTGTACCCAGAGCGGTTCCTCTAGTCCCAGGTATAGTTCGATGGGTGTGGAAAGCTCCGGCTTGGTGTAAATGTCTATGGCGCCGTTACTGTGGAGTTCCAGGCTTTGGAGGTTGGAGTGTGCCGAAATATCAAGCTCGCGCCCGTTCTCATCGCGCAAGCGCCAATGGAGGAGCGAGAGTGTTTGGCCAAGGTCTCCTCCCACATGCTTGATGCGTAAATGCTCGGTGGGTAGGTTTTCTACTCCTATTACTTCGATGATTTTTATTATTTCATCTGTCTCCTGAGTACCTTGGCTTGTCGTTGCTTCTTCTCCGGCTGCACCTGGTTGAGATGCTGTTTCCCCGGGGAGGGTTAAGACATCCTTGAGGTGCGTGTTCTCCCATACGAACAAAACGCCCAAGATTGTAATTGTCGAAACCAAAACATTGAGCAGTAAATAAAAGAAAAGTCGTTTCCACCGTTTCATTGTAATATCCTATTTTACGTTTCACGTTCAATCTCACTTAGTGCATATCTTACCCCATCTTAGCACAAATTTCGTATTGACGCAGCTATTTCCTGGACTATAATCGTGGTCGTTATGCCTTATATCATAGATGGACATAATCTTATACCTAAAGTCGCCGGGATAGACCTGCAGAATATTGACGATGAAAAGCAGCTTATTCAACAGTTGCAAGCTTTTGCGCGTCGAAGTGGAAAGAGCATCGAAGTCTTTTTTGACAAGGCCCCTCCCGGACAGGCTCGTCGCCAGACTCATGGAAAGGTGACGGCTTTTTTTGTGCGTGAGACGCGCACAGCGGATGCGGCTATTGCGGCGCGGCTCCGGGCACTGGGCGGGGGAGCCAGGAATTGGACGGTGGTCAGCTCCGACAGGGAAGTCCAAGCCGGGGCGCGGGCCTGTCACGCCGGCGTTATCTCATCCCAGGTCTTTGCTAAACAACTGGCCACACCCTCGTCTGGCCCTGACCCTGTTGCGGGAAAGAAAGTGAGCGCTGAGGTAAATCAAGAAGAAGTTGAGTATTGGTTGAAACAATTTACGGAAGATTAGTCTGATTTCATGAACGGGATTGTGAAGCATAAAAAGTGCACATTGTCATATTGTGTGTCTTAATTCGCTTGTGATATACTGCACGGGTGTTCTGGCCGACACTTAACTTAACCTATAACAAGCTGGTATTAAAGATTAGATAATACAGCTTGTTGTATTTAAAAGTGGGTATGATTTGGCTTTGAGATTGGAAATTGATATTATTGCGTATCGTCATTTAATAAAGTAAAAGAGAGGATTTGACAGTGCTGTCAAACTACACTTTCATCGGAATTTTTGTTGTTGTAGCTATTGCTTTTCCCATTATTTCATTAGCTCTTGCTTACTTCATTCGGCCTAAAAAGCCCAATGCGGTAAAATCGACTATCTATGAATGTGGTCTTGAAACCATTGGTGAAACATGGGTGCAATTCAGAGTGCAGTACTATATCTACGCCCTTGTTTTTGTTGTCTTTGATGTTGAGACCATTTTCCTTTATCCATGGGCCGTGGCTTACGATAAGCTTGGTATCTTCGCCCTGGTGGAAATGTTCATCTTCTTGGTCATTTTGCTCGGCGGATTGGTTTATGCCTGGCGTAAAGGCGCTCTGGAGTGGGTCTAGCAAGCTGCATCCTGCATCGAGTATCCTGCATCCTGCATCATGTTATCTTGAATTGAGGCATCTATGTCTGAAGAAGTATTGATCGAGGAACAGCTTAAAAACAACATCTTTCTTACCACAGTTGACGCTGTTTATAACTGGGGTAGGAAAGGTTCTGTATGGCCCGTGATGTTCGGCTTGGCCTGTTGCGCTATTGAGATGATTGGAGCCGCGTCTGCCCGCTACGACTTTTCCCGTTTCGGGATGGAGGTCATGCGGGCCTCCCCGCGTCAGGCCGACTTGATGATCGTGGCCGGCACCGTCGTGCACAAGATGGCCCCCCAGGTATTGCGCATCTACGACCAGATGCCGGAGCCTAAATACGTGCTCGCCATGGGAACCTGCGCTACCTCCGGCGGGCCCTTCCCCGGTTATGCTGTTTTGCAAGGGATTGACGAGATCCTCCCCGTGGACGTTTATGTGCCTGGCTGCCCGCCCCGCCCGGAGGCCCTTATGCAAGGTTTCATGAAATTACACGAAGATATTATGAAACAATCCATAAAAACGGTATCCTGGTATCAGAAAGAAGAGCCAGCTTAGCAAGGGAGGAAATTCCAAAGTGACCAATGCTGAAATCCTCGCAAAATTAAAAGAAAAATATCCTG
>DAOUWT010000323.1 GCA_030666985.1 Chloroflexota bacterium | reverse complement strand
TTGTCCCCGTGCCATACCAGCGGGTATGAACAATGCCGCCCCATCTCATCAGGTCAGTGATAAATTTGGCTGAAGCAAAACCGCGATGATACGGTATGAGGTAAACAATATTTGCAGCGACCTCAAAACTGTGACGTATCCAGGCCAGCAAGTGTGAATAGGGAGGGTTGCTAATTATCCAATCCACGGGAGTTGTCCAAGCGTAGAAATCTCTCCCTCGCTCAATCTCGCACCACTCCGCGTCAGATGGTAATAGACTATAAAAAACATCATCACCAGCGCAGGGGTCGAGGCACAAGCCCCGGGGTTCAAAATACTCAACCATGTCACGCGCCAACTCAAGAGGAGTGTAAACAACATCACCCACATTGGGCACATGGAGCAGCGGTAATGTTGGTTGCATGTTTAGGAGTGTACTACCCATCGCCGTTTTTTATTCTCTCAGTATATTCGTCTTTTGTGATAAATTCAACTTCCACTTCTTGCATCATTGAGCCTGTCAGCAAGCGAGTTACTATTTTTGTCAGCCTGCCTTTAAGCCAATCACGAGTAAAAACGTTTTCGACAACGAGGGTAAGAACGCTGCTTTTCGTAATATGCTCGTTGCCAGCAATATCGGTAACAATAATAGGTTCAAGGTCTTTGAAAGCGGCTGGTTCAATATCTCTTACCCAGGTATCAAAGGCAGCTTGGGGCATTTCCAGTTGTAATTGCCCTTTAGCCCACCCCCACTTTGTCAGGGCATCGTCAGGGCCGTCATAGACCCATGCTGGCTGTCTATCTTCATAGACAGGATCGTCTTCGGGGTCATCTCTCGCGTGGCCGTTGTCGCCAATTTTTACCTGGACGTACTCCATCAATCCAGCTTTCTCCAAAATGATGTCGGGGATATGGCGATTCCAGTAGGTTGGTTCGTAGCAGGTTGCAGCTTGGCGGTCACCTTTGAGCAAATTTATAGGTGCTATTGTGGCTGCATCAGTTTTTATTCGGCCACCTTCATTTTCATAACACCAAGCTAATTCAGAAAGCACATCATCAAGTTCAAAAGGGTAGCAAGTTTTTAGAAGTTTCCGCTGATTTTCCCGCGTTATCCCTGCTGCTCGAAATAAGGTCAAAAAAGAATTCTTTTGGTTTTTTGTTTGTGAAATGCCATCCTCATCGTCCTCTTCGTCATCGTTGCTGGTAACTTGACTTAATGTTTTTCCGTTTTTTCCTTTTTTTGATGATGAGGATGATGATGATGAATCTTTGTTAATAGAGTCTTTTAAAGAATCTTTTAAAGATTCTATTTGGGGGAACTCATTTCCCCCCTCAACGGAAATTATTTCCCCCCTCGATGGAAGTTTCTTCCCCCCTTGAGTATTAGGAGGGAACTCATTTCTCCCCTCTGGAAGTTGGTTAGTATCTTCTTGGGCATTAGGGGGGAACTCATTTCGCCCCTTTGAGGATTGGTTAGCATCTTCTTGGGCATTAGGGGAGAACTTATTTCGCCCCTTTGGGGGCTGTTTAGGGTTTTCTTGGACATTAGGGGGGAACTCATTTCGCCCCTTTGGGGATTGGTTAGCATCTTCTTGGACATTAGGGGAGAACTTATTTCGCCCCTTTGGGGGCTGTTTAGGGTTTTCTTGGACATTAGGGGGGAACTCATTTCGCCCCTTTGGGGATTGGTTAGCATCTTCTTGGACATTAGGGGGGAACTCATTTCGCCCCTTTGGGGGTTGGTTAGCGTCTTCTTGGGCATTAGGAGGGAAATCATTTCGCCCCTTTTTTGGTTTTGGGCCTAAGAAGCTTTGAATTGCTTTGTCGCCAGCTACGTAGTGATGCGGTCTGTGTGTGCGATCCGGTGTCAGGTCTTCAAGCCAACCCTCATCCACCAAGAGGGCTACTTTAGGTCTCACGGCCCTTGTAGTCATATCTGCTTTTTTAGCTATGGTCTCTTTTGAGGCATTACAGTAACCTAATCCCCCTAATTCCTTTGGTATCTGTGTAAGTCCAAAAATGATGCCCCATACAACCGCAGTGCTGCGTCCATACTGTTGGACTATTATTTCTGGCGTGGGAAAATATGTTTTTCTAAAGAAATATTTTTCTCCAACCTTCGAGTTCTTGGTCTTTGTCATTGCATCCCTTGCCCTTTATCCAAAGTGATTGGCCATCCCGCGTATAAAATCTTGAGTCTTCTTCATTGCCTCATCGTCAACCGCTGTTTGATCCTCTTGGCTGATACGAACATCAGCGTCCCGCAAAGCACTATGTATTACCGCGCTTACAATTTTGCGAATCTCTGGAAGCAGGTCAGTGTTTGCAGCAGATGTAGGAGTAGGTGCAGGTGGCGTGCGTGAAGTTTCACCAGTCTCTACCTCAAGGCCCAATTTCATTAGGTGAATAAGGTTCTTAGTATCCGAACCACGCTCCTGATTCCTCAGCCATTTCAGAATTTTTGCGTGAGCAGGGTATTTGAGTGGATAAAAGCGAACAGGTTTGCGAACTGTTTTTTGTGTCATGGTAAGCTCTTGCCAGTAAATTTTTGCCCAAGGGTGGTGTCATGTGGTGTCAAGTGGTGTCACTTGACACCACATGCGCCTAGTTACCCCAAAAAAGCGGATTTACAGAGACCATAACCCGCGTCATAGCTTGCGACTACCTCCGCATCCCTGAAGAAAAGACGTGCGAAACGCACGAGTCCAACAGCGTTGTCCATTACAGTAAATATTTCTGCGTTTGGAAAGCCTTTGAGCAGGTAGTCTTCTAACGCTTGTGCTCCGCCGCCAGTGAGGAATATCTTGGCGAACGAGTTTCCGTTTTTCCAGTTTGCTTCCCGTGAAAAGAAACTCAGCAAACGCCCGGCTGTACTTTGTTTTGCTTCATCAAAAAGCGTTTTGATGTCTACTTCACCAGAGGCAAGACGGATTGTGTCGTGCCCATTTTGCATGAGATGATCCAGGGTGTGCAAATCAAATTCAGCTTGGTGACGCTCCCAAAGCATTTGTTTTACCAGTTTGGAAACAGTGTACATCCCGATATCTGCCCCAATTGTTTTAGCACGAACGGGTTTGCCCTCTTTGACAACAAGAGCATCCGCTGTATTGAAACCAATATCGCCGATGGCAATCTCGAAGAAGCCGCTAGTATCCGGGGCATAGTCTGGTTGTACCCAAACGCCCGCGTCATTAAGGCCCCACTTAAAATAAGTGCCCAAGGGCTGAATAGTGGTATGAATGCGC
>DAOUWT010000389.1 GCA_030666985.1 Chloroflexota bacterium | reverse complement strand
GTATTAGGTACTAGGTATTAGGTACTAGGTATTAGGTACTAGGTATTAGGTACTAGGTACTAGGACGGGACAAGCCCCCTAATCACTAGTCACTAATTCCTAGTCACTGATCCCTAGTCACTGATCCCTAGTCACCCAGTCCCTGATCCCTAGTCCCTCAGCACTTCCTCCGTCCAGGCCTGGATCCATTCCTCACGTTTTGCGGCGATTTGGGATGGGGCCAGGGTGGCGGGTTCGGCGGGGATGGCGAGGTGCTTGGCAAAGGTCTCGTTAAGTTCGGCGTTCTGGTTGACGGGGAAGACGTACATGTTAAGGGGGATGTCTTCTTGGAAGGCGGGCGAGAGCATGAAGTCTATCCACTTTTCGGCCAAATCTCGGTTGGGAGTGCCAGCCAGGATGCCCACAAACTCAATCTGGCGGAAGCAGCTTCCCGGGCCGGTGACGGCGGCGGTGGGGGGAGCGTCCAGAGCTTCCTCGGCGAAGATGACCTCGAAGGGCGGGCTAGAGCCGTAGGAAACGACTATGGGATATTCCCCTCCCCACTGGCTGAACTCGGCGTAGTAGGCTGTCTCCCAATCGTTGACTATTTTGACCTCATTTTCGACCAAGCTCTGCCAGTAATCGAGATAGCCGTCCTCTCCGAAGTGGCCGATGGTGGCAAATAGGAACGCTAAACCGGGGGAAGAGGTAGCTGGATTTTCCACGGCCACCAGTCCTTTGTATTCTGGCTTGAGCAAATCTTCCAGGTTGGAAGGGGGTTCAAGGTCGTTCTCCTCGAAGTAGGCTTTTTCGTAGTTGAGGCAGACATCGCCGAAATCTACTGGGAGGGCGCGATTCTGGTCATCGAGTTTGAATTTATCGGGGATGTCTGCTAAGAGAGGGGAAGCGTAGGGTTCGAAAATTTCCTCATCCAGGGCGCGGCTTAGAAAGGTGTTGTCTACGCCGTAGAGCACGTCTGCCATGGGAGAATCCTTGGAAAGGGCGGCTTTGTTGACCGTTGTCCCGGCGTCGCCGGCTTCCAGGAATTGGACGTCAACGCCGTATTGCTCTTTGAAGGCAGCAATCACCTCCTCTGAGGCGGAAAAGGAGTCGTGGGTCATGATGGTTAGGACGCGCGTTTCTGTGGGGAGTGGTGTTTTACAAGATGTCGCCAAGATAGCGAAAATGGTAATTAGGAAAAAAGATTTGAGTTTCATGGTGATACCTCCGAGAGTGAAACGTAAAACGTGAAACGTGAAGACGTGAGGTCACGCAACACGCATCACGGGACACGGTCACGAATGATAGTTACGCACAAGAGACCTTTTTTTAGGCTGATTTGGGCAGGGCTGGTCTGAATGACGTTGCTGAGTCCACGGGTGAATCCGAACTTCAGGCGTCCGCCCTCCAGGGAGTATTCCAGGCCGTGGGACGTGACTCCCTCGGCGTCCCCGCCCAGGGGGAGGAGGGAGACCGTGTCGCCGGGCCGGCCGCTGAGGGTAAGGGTTTCCCCATCCCCCAAGAGACGCACCTCCTGCCCCCCATCCACCAAACGGATGTCGGCTATGCGCAAGCGGGGATGCGCCAAGAGCAGCACATTGCCCAGGGTCATATCCCAGCGTGCGCCTAATGCGCCGAAGACCAGGATTTCCGCCGCCCCGTGTTCGACAGCGTAGAGCAAGGCTAGCTCCAAATCGCTTTCGTCCTTGCGGGCGGGATGGCGGATCACCTTGACCTCTTGAGCGTGCAGGGTTTCTAGTTGGTCAGGGGTGATGGAATCTAAGTCGCCAATCACCACGTCTGGGAAGAGGCCCAAGGCCCGAAAGTGATTCAGCCCCCCATCCGCCGCGATCAAGAAATCATCAGGTCTTAGGCTCTCGGCGAGCGAGAGAGGGTTCTTCAAAACTCCGTTAGCAAAGATGATGGCGCGCGAAATACTAGCGGGCAAAATAAAAACCTCCTCTTGGACGGAGGAGGTTGGTTTTGGTGTTTCTGCGATTCCTCCGCCGGCATGATCCGGATCAGGTTCGCGGGTCGAGAGCGTTTAACGCTCTCCTCTCAGCCTGGGTGGTCAGGCTCCCCGTGCATGTGTGTGTTGTAAGGATAGTATAGGAGAGAATGGGCGTACTGTCAAGAAAGTTGGGGGGGGGATGGATATTGGATATTGGAGATTGGAGATTGGAGGTTGGATATTCGGTATTGGAAACGAGGTGGCAAGGTAATGAGGAAATGCAGCTCGGTCGCCCTCCTCGCCTGAACTTTGTCAGCGGTGAAGAATGAGATATTTTTCGCACAAAACATATCCGCTTAGAAAAAAACTCCTTCATTATAGGGGTTACGAGACAATCAATATGAGTAAAATCAGTTTTTCGCACTATTTGGTGATTGCGAAAAATCGGATTT
>DAOUWT010000295.1 GCA_030666985.1 Chloroflexota bacterium | reverse complement strand
GATTCCGGGGGGAGGACAAGGGGGGTTCCCCTCAGCATGTGGGAAACAGGGGGGAGGACAAGGGGGGTTCCCCCCAGTATTGGGGGGGCAGGGGGGCGTTTTCCCCATCCCAGGTGGGATATTTAGAATTCAGCGGGCCAGAGATATTGTCCCAAGACCCTGACGAGGTGAAAGCACTCTGCCGCGCCGCCGCAGCATGGCAAACCCCCACGGATGACCTCACCTGCGCCCTGGGCAGCATCCACTTCAACGGCGACGCCCCGGTATCAGAGATGCCGTCCCCGGCGGCGGAGATGGCCAGCCTCATCAAAACCGCCCTCACCCTGGCGCAGCGTTTCCTCCCCGCCTCCCCCGGTTGGGGCGGGCCGAAAAATCCCCCAGATTGGGAATCTAGTCCATTTTACATCCTAGAGAGATCACGTTTTTGGTTCACGGGAGAAGACACACCCCAGCGACTGGCCGCCATTTACGCCCCCTCCCCCCAAGGGAAAAACCTGCACATTCTGCTCTCAGAGCATCCCCACACCCCGCACCAAAACCGATTCGTAGAAGACAACGTTTGGAAACTAATTCCCCTCGCGGCAGAAGACCAGGCCCAATTGATAACGAGTCTCCAAGCCCTCCAGGAATCCCTTGACGCTGTTTCAACTCCCGCCGAGTTAGGCGAGCTGACGCGCCGATTCGCCCCCCCTGTCTCCCGATTCGCCCCCCCGGCCCCCCGATTCCGGGGGGAGGACAAGGGGGGTTCCCCCCAGCATTGGGGGGCTAGGGGGGAGAACAAGGGGGGCTACACCCTGGCTCTCGTCGGAGAGGGTAAAGACGGCCTCCTCCGCGAGATTGACCTGGCCCTGGAGGGCGTTCCCAAGGCATTCCAAGAAGAAAAGGATTGGCACACTCCGCGCGGAAGTTATTTCACCACCCGCCCACTCAAAGATGGCAAGATAGCCTTTGTGTATCCGGGCGCGTTCAACGCCTACCCCAACGCGGGACGGGACATCTTCCACCTTTTCCCCGGCCTCTACGATTACTTTGCGCCCATGACCTCTCACGTGGGCGACATTTTGGCGGAACGCCTCCTCTATCCCCGCAGCCTGGAACCCCTCTCCCGCTCCGATTGGCGTGCCCAGGAGTTGCGCATACTAGAAGACCCCATCGCCATCATAGAAAGCGGTATTGCCTTCTCAATGCTCTACACAACTCTCATACGCGACCATTTTCACATCACTCCCAACATGGCCTTGGGCTACAGCCTGGGTGAAAACAGCATGTTCTGGGCCGCAGAAATTTGGAAAGATATGGAAGAGGGCAGTCAGGCTTGGCGGGACTCTGACCTTTTCAGAAAGCAGCTTTCTGGCCCCAAAGTGGCGGTGCGTGAGCATTGGGGCGACTACGCGAAAACCAAAACTGACGCGGAACTTTGGAAAACTTATATACTAATGGCACGCCGAGAGGATGTTGAGGCCCTGGTAAACCAAGAAGAGCATGTCTACCTGACCATAATCAACACCCCCCGCGAGGTGGTCATCGCCGGAGGCCAGGAACGCTGCGAGCACGTCATCAATGAGCTAGGCTGCCACTCCCTCCAAGTCCCCTACGACGCCGTGCTCCACGCCCCTCCCGGGGGCCGCGTGCATGACGATTTCGTCGGCCTATACACCCATCCTGTTCACCCCACGCCAAACGGGGACATTAAGTTCTACTCCGCCGCAAAGTATGCCCCCCTGGAGGTGGAGAGCGACACCATTGGCCAGGCCTTGTCCACTATGACGCACCAGCAGGTGGATTTTCAGCGTCTGGTGAACACGGCTTACGAAGATGGAGCGCGGATTTTCATCGAGCTGGGACCGCGCCGCACCTGCTCCCGTTGGATTTCTAAAATTCTAGGCTCCGAGCCGCATATCGCCGTTCCCATAAATAAAAAGGGCCAGGGGGATATAGCCTCCCTCCTGGGCGTGTTGGCCAAACTTCTCAGTCACGGCGTCCCGGTGGATCTCGCGCCCTTGGCCGCCCCGGGGGAGGGTGCGGCAGCGGGGGAGGAAAAACCCGTCCCGCAGCGTGAGGCTGACGCCGGGGGGGAGGAGAAACCCGCCCCGCAGCGTGAGGCTGACGCAGGGGGTGAGGTGACGCCGCCCCCCAGCGTGGAATCCCAACCCGCAGCGGTTGAACCTCTCCCCCTCGCCCCCGTCCCCCAGGTGAGGGCCGCCTCGGCGTCCGCGGCTGCATCCCACAATCTCCAAATCGCTGAACTGCACAGCAACTTCCTCGCCAAACGGCAGGCCGCCCTCCGCTCCACCGCGGGATTAATCCAAGAACAGACTTCTCTCTACGCGAAAATGCTGCGCGGCTCTCCCCCTCTTCTCTTCGACGAGGCCGATATTCAGGAGTTTGCCAGGGGGTCGATCACAAAATGTTTTGGCCCAGATTTCGCGGCCTTCGAGGGACGGCGCTTGCCCCGCATCCCCAACCGAGAATTGCGCCTCTTGAGCCGCATCCTGAAAATCGAGGGCGAACGCGGCCAAAAATCTGGGGCAACGCTGGTCAGCGAGTTTGACGTTTCCCCAGGGGCATGGTTCTTCCGCCAGAACGCTTACCCGACGGTTCCCTACGCTGTGTACATGGAGATGGGGCTGCAACCGTGCGGCTTTTTGACGGTTTATTTGGGGTCTATTTTGGCCCATCCGCAAGAGGATTTCTATTTTCGCAACCTGGATGGCTGGGCTAAATTGCACGCTATCCCCGATTTGAGGGGCGGCAAAGTCCGGGGTCAGGCTAAGTTGCTCTCCACTTCGGTGATGAAGGGCGTCATCTTGCAAAATTTCGCTTTTCAGTTGAGCAATAAAGGCAAAGTATTCTATGAAGGGGAATCTTCTTTCGGATATTTTGATGAACAAACTATGAAGAATCAAAAAGGCCTGGACGGCGGCAAAAGCACGCAGCCCTGGTACGCTCGAGCGGGGGACCTGCCGGCTGATGTGGTGAATCTCAGGCGTGAGGATGCGTATTACTCCGCTCAAGAGCATTCCCCTCACTACCGCCTGTCGCGTGGCAAATTAGATTTCCTGGACGAGGTGCAAATTATAGAAGAGGGCGGGCGCTACGGGAAAGGCTACATTCATGCTGCGGCGTCTATTACGCCCGAATCGTGGTTCTTTTCGCGGCATTTTTATCAGGACCCGGTCATGCCCGGCTCGTTGGGCGTGGAGGCGGTTTTGCAGGCTTTTCAGGCCTATGCACTGCGCCAGGGTTTGGGCAGACATTTGGATTCTCCGCATTTTACCCCCTTGAGCAATTGTGAGACTTCGTGGAAGTATCGCGGGCAGCTCACGCCTGAGAATGGCTCGTTCCATCTGGAAGTTCATCTCTCGGATGTTGAAGTTGAGGATGATTATGTTAGACTAGTAGGGGATGCGAGCCTGTGGAAAGGCGATGTGAGGATTTATGAGATGAAAGGGGTGGGTAGTCTCTTAGTCGGGTAGTCGTTAGTCGTAATTAGTCACACCTCTTTATTGGACATGTCATTCTGAGGGCGTTTTTCCCGAAGAATCTCCTACGCTTACGAGAGG